>NZ_JAVRBQ020000127.1:0-117504 GCF_034531215.2 Nostoc sp. ChiSLP03a | reverse complement strand
TCTGTCCGGCAATTTCATGACTTTTAAGTTGATGCCACTGGGTTTCAATCGGATTCATCTGAGAACAATAAGGAGGCAAAAAGAAAACGAATAGGCCTTGCTCCTGCCAACGTGTCCACTGTTGACGTACCAAAAGACTGGTATGAAGGGAGCCATTATCCTGCACGACCACGGTGAGACGACCCGTTTGCTCCAAGGTTTGTCAGGCAATGCGAGCCATCCAATCCATCACCTGAATGTAGCTCTCGCTTTTGAATCCGCCTTGAGCCAGGGCATACTCGAACCGTTCGCCCGGTTGCCACAAGCCCAAAATGCTAATCCGGTTGCCATAACGATTTGGGGTTTGCTCCATCCGTTTCTGGTCTCCAATGCGACTATAGCTGTAGCTGACTGGACTCCAAAGGCAAAAAGAAAGCTTCATCGAGATACTTGAGTTCAATATACCCCTCCTGCACGGCTAACTTTAAGGTGTCCAAGTCTGCCTGCTTGAGTGCCTTTTTTACCGGGTCTTGTTTGCAACGATGGCTATTTTTAGTTCGTTTCCAGCGATAGTTTTTTTTTGAGCAATCGTCTCAATCGGTCACTACTCAAATTCACTAACCGCTCTTGTTGCAGTTTCTGTGCTAGTTGTACACTGTTGTAGGTTCGGGGTTCTTGCTCCAAACACTCCGTCAGGTAGTCCAGGTCTGTTGCTTGCCACTTTGGTTTTGCTCCCCGTCCTGGGGCTTCCCACAGTCCCCCTAATCCTCTTTCTTCCCATCGCCGTAGGGTCGCTCTGACCGTATGAGCATGGCACTCGAACATCTTTGCAATCGCTGCTACATTCCATCCCTGAGCGTTCAGGCGCAACATATGCGCTCAGTCACGGGTTCTTTGAGGAAGCCACTGAGCAAGTCGCAGTTCCGTTAAGGTTCTGTCTTCCTCTGGGGTCAGAATGATGCGTAATGGGGCAGGCATAACAAGCTAATTTAGCAGTTTTTCTATCTTATAATTAATTTCACCTACCTACTTATGACGTGATTTGATTTTACTATCAACTACAAAGTTATTATCTGTAATTGGGCTATACCAAATTTCATGATCTCCTTTCCCTTGCCTTTTAAAATAACATCCGGCTTCTGTTAAAAGCTTTTTAACTTCAGGAGTAAAGGAAACACTCATTAGCCAGCCACTTTGATTGATTCATGACGATGCGTTGTTAAGTATAAATCAATGTAATCTTTGTTGCCAGATTCAACTTTATTTAATTCAATAAGTTCTGGAATCATAGCTTTGAGTTTTGCTGTTAACATCTCAATAGTAGAAGCTTCTGTAACCAACCCAGGTAGATTATCACTGCTAGCTACCCACACATCAACCTCAGAATCCCAAAAAGCGCTTACTTTGACAATAAAAGTATTCATAATTCGCTTTTTTAGCTATCGCACGTATGTAAACAATTTTAATTCAGAACTTTGAAAATTTTGCAAGTAACTTACAAAATCAGATACAATCTTGACTTGTTATCAAGTGCGTAGGCGTAGCCCGTCGTAGACATCGCTGATTTGCCTACTACGGTGAAACTAGTTGAAGCCTGTAGTAAGCTTTTGCCTGTGATTACTAAGTTTTTCGGCTTGCCAGCTTTGCGAACACAAACGCACCATCAGACTCTGGTAGTTAAGTGCGATCGGGAAACTGAAGCGGTATGCCAATATCGGCAAGTGTTTCACTCATACTTTGAAAAGTATTGCAGCTATTTATATAGTCCTTTATGCTTCCCATCAGGTATTACGAAGTAGTATAACACCCTGCTATATCTTGATTTCAGTGCTTCTACCCTGCCAGAACAACTTTGATCGCGAGTAAAAAGATATGAAATCTGATATTTTGAAACTGTATGTATTTTAAGTTAGGCGGCATAGTAGGAGCGATCGCTATTTTATTAAGTAATGGTAGTGCGTTCGCTCAAGATGCAGAAAGATATATTACTGTAGGGCATGATAAATTGGGAAACAGCGTAGCTTTGGACACGGAAACGATTAAGGGCACAGTATACAAGCTTTACGGTATCTATGGAGATGGCATCTTCGAGACTACCTTTGATGCATCGTGCAAAGAATCGCGGCTGTTTCGCAATCGCATTGCGATTTACGGGCCAGAAGGACAGCTACTTGAAGAGGATAAAGAAAAAGGAGAAATCCCTTTTGTAGCAAGTTCTTCACCAGGCAAAGGTATGAAATTTGTTTGTCAAAAGATTGGTGCGAGTGGTTGGTAGTTGCTCAATATTTTATGAGTAGGGAATGGGGAATAAGCAATGCACAATGCCCAATGACCTTCAAGAGTGCTGAGTGCTGAGTGGGGAATCTTACTTCTTTACTCAGCACAGGCTAAACGCCCTGCTGACGCTAACGTAACTGTTTTGCCCAACGCCCAATGCCAATGCCCAATGCCCAATGCCCAATGCCCAATTCCCAGCTAAAAAATACTAAGGACAAAACAACGTATCACGCGTATCTCGTCCTGTAACGGGATTAGTCCCTTTGGCAAGTTTGCACAATTTTTTTTGCTCATCGGGACGCAGCAGCGTATCGGTAAAATCTGCCCCATCAATGATTGCACCATCAAATCTGGCGTTAGCAGCAAAAGCACCCTCCAACAGTGCATTTGTCAAATTTGCTCTGACTAAACGAGCCGAGTCTAAAGTCGCATTTCTCAAGTCAGAACCCTCTAAATTCGCAGACTCTAAATTTGCTGCAAAGAAGCTGACACCGTTCAAATTAGCTCGGCTAAAGTTGCTCTGGCGAAGATTAGCTTTAGTAAAGCTGGAGTCTGTTAAATCACGTCCTGAAAAATCAGCATCAACCAAAATTTCTTTATTATATTCAAGTGCCAAAGCTGTTGGAGTAAAACCGACTGTTACGGTGATGCCAACTATTACCCAGAGGAATAAGCTGAGTATACTTGCCCAAATCCGGGCGCTTAACTTAGAATTCATTCTATTTTTAGCCAATGGCGAACCCTCCTCCATCTCATTATCCTTGAGTCAGAGATTTTAGCGCAAAAATCCTTTAAAAATATTTTTATGAATCCTAATTCAAGTTCATACGACGATTTGAACGTTGCCTTTGCACGACTTCAGGCTATTGAGTGGGATACATTAGGAATGGGGGAGAAAGACGAAAGACTTACAGAACTGATGTTAGAATTTCTGTCGCGGGTAAGGCAATGGGTAAAGTTTTTGCAGAGCGAACAGAAGCATATTTTTGAAAATCTTGCTGTCCAGATTCGCCCTGACATTGAACTCCCATCTAACCTAATGCAATGGCTGGACGAGTTATACAACAGGGAACCATACCAGCGTGGTAGAACCTATCTTGTACAAGGGGTAAGTAATTACTTATTTTGGTGTCGCCTACGGGAATTTGATGCAGTCCCCGCGAATGGTCTTCCTGACCCTTATGAGCCGTTCATCACCTTTTTGGAATGCGGTGGTGGCATATATGTCGAGCATCACCTTTTTATGGATATTTACCCCAATTATGATCACTTTATTTTGACTGTTGGGAATGCTACGCCAGCAAGTGAAGAATAAGCACATCATGGGAGGATGATTTTGGGTAACTACTAGAAACTCTTATTTTTCTGTTGAATTAAATAACCGAGAATACTAAAGTTTATATGCATTGTCCAAATAGTGGTGAATTAGGAGAAGACTTAGTAGCTCAATGGTTGCAATCTACAGGTTGGATAATTCTCCATCGTCGCTTTTCTAGCCGCTGGGGGGAAATCGATATTATTGCTGAATATGATGAAGAAAGTGGGAAAGAGCAGGGAAGCCAGGAAGCAGGGGAAGAATTCCTCACTTCTAACTCCTCACTCCTAACTCCTCACTCTCCACTCCCCACTCCCCACTCTATGTTGGCATTTGTTGAAGTCAAAACCCGCAGTTCAGGTAGTTGGGATGCTGGGGGAAGAAGCGCAATCACTCCACAAAAGCAAGCAAAAATTTGGCGTACAGCTGGCATATTCTTAGCTCAGTATCCTGAGAAGGCAGATTATTCTTGTCGATTTGATGTTGCTATTGTCTACTGTCAAAGGATCTCAAAAAATCTGACTGGGGTTACAGCAAATCAGAAAGCTCTAGCTACTTCATCTGTACCCGGATACAAGTTTAAGCTGCAAGAATACATTCCGGCAGCTTTTGACTCTTCAATTGATAATGGTTAATTGGTAATGGATAAAATATCTTAATTACCAATGACCAATAATTTTGTAGTAGCGTTACAACCAAATAGTCTCACGCTAAAGTTTCTGGACAGTAACCTAAGCCCCGGACAAACTGTTGCCGGAACGCTTCAATTTCATCTCTTTCTGGGCTACCATGAGAAACGATCGCTACCTGATAACGACGCATCACATCCACAGGGCACTGTCCAGCTTCCAAACTCCAAAGTGCCATTTGCACCCTCATTGGCGGCTCATAGCTAATTCCTAATTCATTTAGAAAAGCCCGAAAGTCGCCATCTTCTTGGGGCGAGACTTGACCTTTGAGTTTGATCCTAACCACCCAGCCATCAATTTGATGAATTACGGTGACGAACGAAACTGGTGTCTGGGGTCTAGCGTGGAGGTGTTGAACGACCCTCAGGGTTAGACTGGCATTTGCCAGATAGTACAAGTATTCCATGTTTGTTGGTGCTTGGGATCAAAGCCAATCCTACATATCTATATTCGTCAATCAGTGCCTGTTCCCGGTAGGGTAAAAGCCCCCGTTTTTTGATGGGGAGGTTTACCCATTTTTTATGTTAAGTTTTCCGTGTTACTTAATAGTAACAATCTTATAGCCTAGCGGCAAAACTGAGCCAAGATCCCTTAAAGTTCCAATATAAGGGAAAACTTAACTCAGACTTTTTAAGAGAGTATAAATACTAAATAAACCAAAAACTAGTACAAGTCAATTTGAAAGATACATCTAGCCCACAAGAAAAAAATTTTGAATTAGATTGCTCGGTAGCTGGCTATGACTACGAACTACCTCCAGAATTCATTGCCCAAAACCCAGCAGTTCCTAGAGATAGTTCGCGGTTACTGGTAGTTGATTCTCCGACTACAGGCATCGAAACAGCACCTCTACACCATATTTTCCATGATTTGCCTGCACTGCTGCGCTCTGGCGATTTGTTAGTTATGAACAATACAAGAGTCATTCCAGCGCGGCTTTATGGTCATAAATCCACTGGTGCGAAAATTCAGGTGTTGCTGTTGGAAGAACGGCAGCATAACTGTTGGTTAACTTTAGTTAAGCCAGGAAAAAGCTTCAAACGAGGAGCAAAGATTATCTTTGAACCAAGGGAAGCGTCGATTGGGCATTCAAAAGAGGCAGAGGGGCGGGGTGCGGGGGGCAGAGAGGAAAATTTTTCCCCAGTCCCCAGCCGCCACCTAACGGCTACGGTTCTAGAAACAGATGCAGCAACCGGGGGACGTTTGTTGCAATTTGATGTACCAGAGGGGAAGACTTTGGTGCAACTGTTAGAGGTATTTGGTGAAGTACCGTTACCACCGTACATTACTACCTCAGAAGCAGCTGATGAGCAGTATCAGACAGTTTATGCTAAACAACCAGGAGCGATCGCAGCTCCAACGGCAGGATTACACTTTACCCCAGAATTATTACAAAAGTTGAGCGATCGCCAAATCGATCGAGCTTTTGTAACGCTACACGTTGGTGTAGGCACATTTCGCCCTGTGGAAGTGGAGGATGTAACTACCCATCAAATGCATGAAGAATGGATTGAAGTTCCCGCCGCTACAGTAGAGCAAATCCGCGCCACGAAAGCTGCTGGCGGGCGGATTATTGCTGTGGGAACAACGGTAGTAAGGGCTTTAGAAGGGGCGGCTCAATCTGGTAATTTACAACCATTTTGCGGCAAAACAGACTTGTTTATTTATCCTGGCTACCAATGGCAGGTAGTAGGTGGTTTAATTACGAATTTTCACCTACCGCGTTCTAGTTTGTTGATGTTGGTAAGTGCCCTAATTGGCAGGCAACGGTTATTGAATATATACAACGAAGCGATCGCTTTTGGATATCGCTTTTATTCATTCGGTGATGCCATGCTAATTTTGCCGTCAGCTGTGGGAGTGGGGAGTTAAAAGTTAGGAGTTAAGAGTTATAGCACAAGCCTTGGTGGTTAGGACATCAACAGACGATAAAACTTAGACACAAAAAGACTTTTCACCCAGTCCCCAGTCCCTATTACCCAGTCCCTTGCTATAAAAGTTGGAAATTGGGAATTTTTTCTTTCGTGGTGGGTACTCTGACTTATAAGGGGTTAAAAATAAGTACAGGTCTGCTATTAATGTCTGAAAAATACCTATTTTCTCATTGGTTAAATTTATTTTGTCAGGTAACAGTCGGTGGCTGTTCTGCATTTTTGCTCTTGGCTGCACCGACAATTACTAATTTTCCAGTTAGCAAGCTGCTGGCAGAAACTGCTATTTCTCAGAATCTGGAAGCAGCTAGCTTTTTCCAGCAAGGAGTTACGCGCTATAACCGCCAAGACTTACAAGGTGCAGAATATGCCTTTCGCCAAGCGTTGCAGCGAGATCCTAACCTTGGGGCAGCACGAAATTATCTGGGTAATATATTTATAGAGCAAAATCGCTTGGATGTAGCTTTACAAGAATTTACAGAGGCGATAAAACTTAATCCCAATTCTAGCGAAGCTTATTACAACTTAGGGTTAGTGTTGCACCGACAAGGAGAAAAAGATGCAGCAATTACCGCTTATCGCCAGAGCTTGGTAATAGATTCCACAAGGGTGGCAGCACTGTATAATCTGGGTTTGTTGCTATACGAACAAGGAAAGTTAGAGGAAGCGATCGCTGCATACCAAAAAGCAATTAATCTAGATAGCAGCAATGCCAATGCTTATCTTAACTTAGCGATCACCTTGCAACAACAAGGTCAAATCGAGCTTGCGATCGCCAATTATCGCCAAGCTTTGAAGCTAGATCCTAAAAATGCCGCAGCCTACAGCAATATGGCAAATTTGCTAGCAATGCATGGTCAAGCTTCTGAGGCTATTTCTGTTTATCGGCAAGCGATTCGTCTAAATCCAAAAAGTGCCTCAGCTTACTATAACTTGGGAGTAACTTTATATAATCAAGGCGAGTTCAAAAAAGCCAGTGGAGCCTTGAAACGCGCTCACAATGAATATCGCGAGCAAGGCAACATTGAACAAGCCCAAAAAATTGAGCAGCTAATGCAGCAAATTGCTCAGAAAACTGGGCAACAGCAACCTCAAGCCAGTCAAACAGCTACTCCTTCTCAGAGTTCAGATTCTACAGTACAAACACCTGAACCACAGACGGCAAATCAACCAGAAACGTCCGCCAACCCTGGCGATGTGCCTGTCTCAGTTGAACCACAATCCACTTCAACAAGTCCCAGACAATAAAAAACTCAAAGTTAAGGCAATTTGCCCTCATCCCCCAACCCCTTCTCCCAAAATTGGGAGAAAAGGAGCCAATTTCAAAATCCCTCTCCCAAGCTTGGGAGAGGGATTTAGGGTAAGGGCAAGGGATTCATGCAATAAGTCTATTCTCTACTGGAAGTTAGTTTTGAGTAAAAGTTGCACACGGCATAACTCCTAACTCCTAACTTTTTTAAATCGGCAAACGATTAATATCTTTATTGCAACCAATAACAACCATTGCTGAACCACGCTCTAAACGCTTGGTAGCGTCAGGATTAATTTGAAATTTCCCATCCTGGCTTACTGCTAGTAAATTTAAACCGTAGCGGTTACGAAGTTGAAGTTCGGTGATGGTTTTGCCGTGAAATTCATCAGGCACAATCAACTCTACAATACTGTTATCTGGGTCGAGGTCAAACCGATCTAGAATTGCTGGTTTAGTAAGAGTACGCGCTAGGGCACAACCCGCTTCATACTCAGGAAAAACAACATGATCTGCTCCTACTCGCCGCAACAGTTTACGGTGAACTTCACTAGAAGCTTTAGCAACTACATGAGGCACGCCAGCCTCTTTCACATTGAGGGTGGTTATGATACTTTCTTGAACGTAGTTGCCAATTGCGACAATCACAGTATCAAATTCAAAAATTCCAGCTTCTTTGAGTGCGGCTGGTTCTGTAGAGTCTAGTTGCAAAGCATGACCAACTATTCCCTCAGTTAATGCCGCTGAAACTTGTTTTTCATCTATATCTGTTGCCAGCACTTGATAACCAAAATTATGCAGTGTGGAACAGACAGAGCGACCAAAACGACCTAACCCAATTACAGCAAATTGCTGGTTATCTTTGCGTAAACTGCGAAAAAAACTTAATGATGACAGATTCACCCTTTTTATCCTTATGATGGCTCCCTGTATTTAGGGCAAAAAACGGTTATACCGCTTGAATTAAAAATTTTATTTTTGCCTTCCAATGTATATTTTATCAGTTTAGTCATTTGTCATTATTTATTCTCTCCCTGCTTCCCCTGCTCCCTCATCCCCTACTTCCTACTCCCTCTCCCTAACTATCCCACGAGTAAATTTTCTTCAGGATAGTGAATTCTGGTAGGGCGGGGATCTCCTAGTACGGCAGACATCAGCAGTAAAACACCCACTCTGCCAACGTACATAGTGACAATTAAGATGAGCTTTGCTGCTGTAGAGATAGTTCCTGTAATGCCTGTAGAAAGCCCTACGGTAGCGAAGGCTGATACTACTTCAAACAAAATTTGAATAAAATCTAATGTTGGATCTGTGAGGCTAATTAAAATCGTGGCGAAAATCACGGTTGCTATCGATCCTACTAACACACCTACAGCTTTCAAAATTAAAGTTATTGCTATCTTGCGATCGTACAACAAAACTTCTTCTTTACCCTGAAGAATCGCTTTGGTACAACTGGTCAAAACTCTCAAGGTTGTTGTTTTCATGCCTCCTCCTGTGCCACCTGGACTTGCACCAATAAACATCAGCGCAATTGTAATAAATAGACCAGCAGTAGTCATTTTGCCAATATCGATGGTATTAAAACCAGCAGTTCTGGGAGTAACTGATTGAAACCAAGCTACTAATATCTGGTCGCGTAAATTTAGATAACCAAATGTTTCAGGGTTTCTGATTTCTATACAGAAAAAGGCTATTATCCCCACTAATAATAATATCAGAGTTGTACTGATTGCAACTTTGAAATCTAGGGTGAAGACTTGATTTTGAGTTTTTTTCTGAATGCGATCGCGCAACCAAAGATACATTTCCAAAATTACCTGATAGCCAATTCCCCCAAAGATAATCAATATGCTAATGGTGAAAACTACTAAAAAGGATGATTGATAGCTAATTAAATTATCTTTAAATAAACTAAAACCAGCATTATTCCAAGCATTGATACTATGAAAAATTGCTAACCAAAGTCCTTGATTCCAACCATATTTTGGAATAAAAGCTGGTAGAAGTAAGAATATTCCTGTAATTTCAAAAATTAAAGTTGTGGCAATAATTGAACGGATGACTTGGGCACTCCCGCTCATTCCTGGTCGGTCTAAAGCTTGTTGAATAGCTACCTTTTGTCGCAGGTCAAACTTGCGTCCAATTAGCAGAATCAGAAAGGTAGTACTTGTCATATAGCCTAAACCGCCAATCTGAACCAACAGTGTCATAAACAGCTGACCCCAAAAAGAAAAATAAGTACCAGGATCGACCACTGATAAGCCAGTAACACAAACCGCAGATGTTGAGGTGAACAGCGCCACAATAGGGTCGTTCCATGTACCATCGCTAGTCGAGAAAGGCATCATTAGCAAGATGGTTCCTATAGCGATGACAGTCAAAAATCCCAGGCAAACTGTGCGAGAAACGGTCATAATTAATTCAAAATTCAAAATTCAAAATTCAAAAAGCCAGATTTAATATGGGTTGGCACATACTTCAATCTGTAGCCATACTTGGGATTACTTAGTATAAATTCGAGCAAGAACTGTTTATTAAGGTAAACCAGGATTTATCCTACTTGGAAAAATCCTGGTTTACTTTTCTTGGAACAAAAATACCCTTATTTAATTAAAAACACACATGGTAGCCTACAAGTATGTTTTTTTTGAATTCTAATTCGTCTCAATACTACTTTTTTCATGAGTGCAACACTTTACCAGCAAATTCAGCAGTTCTACGATGCTTCCTCTGGTCTGTGGGAACAGATTTGGGGCGAACACATGCACCACGGCTACTATGGTGTCGATGGCAGTCAGAAAAAAGACCGCCGTCAAGCTCAAATTGATTTAATCGAGGAACTGCTCAATTGGGCGGGGGTACAATCAGCAGAAAATATTCTCGATGTTGGCTGTGGTATTGGTGGTAGTTCTTTATACTTGGCAGAAAAGTTTAATGCTAAGGCTACAGGGATTACTTTGAGTCCTGTGCAAGCTGCCAGAGCAACGGAACGCGCAATGGAAGCGAATTTGAGTCTGAAAACTCAGTTTCAAGTCGCCAATGCTCAAGAAATGCCCTTTGCTGATAATTCTTTTGATTTGGTTTGGTCGCTGGAAAGCGGCGAACACATGCCGGATAAAACTAAGTTTCTCCAGGAGTGTTATCGGGTATTGAAACCTGGCGGCAAGTTAATTATGGTGACTTGGTGTCATCGACCGACTGATAAGTTACCACTGACGGCGGATGAGGAAAAGCATTTGCAGGATATTTATCGGGTGTATTGTTTGCCTTATGTAATTTCTTTACCAGAGTATGAAGCGATCGCACGTCAACTTCCATTAAACAATATTCGCACCGCCGATTGGTCAACCGCCGTCGCCCCCTTTTGGAATGTAGTCATTGATTCGGCGTTCACTCCCCAAGCACTTTGGGGCTTACTCAATGCTGGTTGGACTACCATTCAAGGGGCGTTATCGCTGGGGTTGATGCGTCGCGGTTATGAACGCGGGTTAGTTCGGTTTGGCTTATTGTGTGGGAATAAGTAGAAACAAGACCGCGCTGTAATGAAACAGCGCGATCGCACTACAATTTAAGAAATTCAATGACGGCTAATATCTAGCTTCAGAAATTTTACTTTGCTGTGAAATTGCCTATAATGCCACCAGCTTCGAGCGAACAGCTAAAGAGTGTACCTGTTTCGCTATTCCCATCAGGCCCATCAAATACAGAAAGATTACCGAGATTCAGGGTTTGCCAAACTTTTGGCCCAGAAGTAGTATTAACTAGAGAACTAAACGCGGCACCGTTTCCAACACCATTAATCGAAATTGCTTGACACGAGCTATTATTTCCATTAATTCTGACTGACGTTGGGTGAGAACCTGGTGACAGTTGTAGGGTTCCTACAACTTGAACACTGTAACTACAGTTATTGATAATTCCCCCATAACTCGAAGTGCTTAAACATGAATTGTCTTGGGGAAAAGAATTCTTCATAGTAGCTCCTGGCGCCGTTACTGCCAAAGCTTGGTTCGCCACTAAGCTTACGACTCCAGCCAACATACTCACCAAATAACCTTTTATAAAAAAGTGCATTATTATTAACTCCAATTTTGTAACTTATTTCAGTTTCATAATTGAATTTACCTAAGAATTAAGCACGTTTTTGACAAAGTTATTCTGTCGTTACAATATTTTTTCATAACTTTTTCATATAATATTTAAGCTGTCAAAGACTTTGAAAATAATGATAATCAAAAAGAGGCAGAGGAGTGCGACCGAAAATCACATCCTCTTCCTCTCCCTCACACGATTATCATTTTCACTAAGCTTACTTTAAGTATTTTAACTCATTGACAAAAGACGCTTTTTATTAAAAAAAACACGGATACACTTGTAGAGACGTTGTATTGCAACATCTCTACATACTACTAAATCCCACCAATAACCTTAACTAAGCGGTAAGGAATAAGAGTTACAGAGAGTTCTTGCCTAAGTGATAGCTTAGATAAGGGAATTTAGCGTGATTTCATTCAACGACTGTTACCGAAGCCCCTTCATTCGATGGAGGTACAGCGGGTAATTCCAGACAGTATCCAGCACCATACACTGTCTTGATATAGCGGGGATGGCGAGGGTCTGGTTCTAGCTTGGTTCTCAAGTGGCGAATATGCACTCGAATCGTTTCTATGTCATCATCAGGATCGTAGCCCCAAACTTCTCTGAGGATTTCGCTGGGAGAAACTGTTTGACCGTGGCGTTGCAGTAAGCAGTGAAGTAGCTCAAATTCCAAGTGAGTCAATTTCACCGTCTCATTGAACCATATTGCCTCAAATCTTTCGGGAACAAGGGTTAATGAGCCATAGTTGAGAATTTCACTATGCTTTGCGGCTTGGGGAATCCGGTCAGTACGCCGCAAAAGTGCCCGCACTCGCGCCAGCAGTTCTTCAACTTCAAAAGGTTTGGTGAGGTAGTCATCTGCGCCAGCATTAAAGCCTTCCACCTTGTCCTGAGTTTGGCTCAAAGCCGTCAACATTAACACGGGAATCTCAGAGGTGCGATCGTCGCGGCGCAGGCGTTGGCAAACGGTGAACCCATCTACTCTGGGCAACATTAAATCGAGCATGATCAAGTCTGGTTGCAGCTGGAGAGCCAGCGCTTGACCTTTGATGCCGTCTTCAGCTTGACTAACATCGTAGCCAGCCATTTCCAAGTTGACGGCAACTAGTTCTGAAATCGCTGGGTCATCGTCTATGACAAGAATCCTCGGCATTCTTAAAAAATTATTACTACTTATTAAGGATAATTAACAACCTTTGATAGATACAAAGATTTTTGAATCAATTCTAAAAAAGCTTCTAAATCTTACATAAATATTAAGATTAAATGACTGTGAAATCAAGACTCAATTACACGAAATCTTATAGTCTATGATGTGTTATACTCCCCCCTACAATCCGTCTTGGTTTTTACAAAACGGTGTGATGATGACTGTATACACCGCTTTGTGGGGAAAACGCAACTGGGAAAGTACTGTTTTCTTACAAGAACCGTCTTATCACGAAAAAATCTTTATTGGTGGCCAAGGTGTGCCAATTTTTGGCTTGGTTGCCATCCCGGAAAATGCTCATAGCACGATTATCGGTACTTATGGTATTACCGGAGAGTTAGAGACAGAATGGTTTTTGAGAGTGCTAGGACGTAAGGCCTACGCTCAAGGTTATGCTGTGGTGTTATTTGATTGGCGGGCCCACGGCAAAACGGCCGTTTTGTCCCCGACTCTAACTTCTGATGGTTTGTATGAAGGGGAAGATTTTGTTCGCATCGCCGCCGCTGCGAAGGCAATGGGATGTCCGGGGAAATTTTGGTTTACAGGGTATTCTTTAGGAGGCCAGTTGGCACTCTGGGCGGTGAAGGTGGCTGGTGAGGTGATTAGGGAGTATGAAGATTTAGGATTAGAAGATAGCGATATTGGCGGTGATATGGTGATTTGTCCAAGTTTAGATTCACAGCGATCGCTATCTTATCTGGTTACAAAGCCTTTCGGTAGATATTTGGAAGCAGGGATTGCCCAAAATTTAAAAAAACTGGCGTGGCGAATTCATGATGCCCATCCGGGAAGCCTTGACCCAGCAGCGATTGAACGGGCGAATAGCATTTGGGGTTTTGATAATGAATTGGTAATTAAGCGACTTGGTTTTCCTTCTGTGGAAGCATATTACCAAGCTAGTAGTGCTTTACAAATATTGCCGCAAATCTCAAAACCGACTTTGATTCTATATGCTGCTAACGACCCACTTTTTGACCCAGCTATCATACCGGAATTAGAACAAGCGTGCGATCGCAATCCCGCAATAGATTTGTTACTTACTCAGTATGGCGGTCATGTTGGCTATTTAAGTAGCAAAGAGTGCCAACGTCAAGTACAAGACCCCGATCTTTGGTGGGCATGGAATCGGGTTTTACAATGGTTGGAGGAAAAGCGAACAAAGTAATAGGCGAGACGATATTCTAGTTGCGAGGATACTCGACGGATGGAGTTGTATTGCTTGGAAGCCCAAAATAGAGAGGATGGCATTGACCCCGAAGTTACCACAATATCATTGGTAAACCAGCAATAACAGAAGCAATACCTGTCCAGAGAGTAAAACGCGCAATATCTAACTCATCCAAAGCAACGCTCATTTGCCTAATTGCTAATAGCAGCGCTGCCAGTAGCAGTATAAAAAAGGCAAAGTACTCCAAATTAATAATCATTCATCCTCACTATGTTCTACAAAAAAGTAGTTCTAATAGTTTATTAACAAGCTTTAGCAAGGGTTTTTTGTTTTAGATTTAACACTTTCTGAGAAAAACTATTTCCTACTGAAGAGATATCTACTTCAGAACACTTGCAGACATTAGTTGTAGTTACTTTGAGAAATGCTGTAATAGCTAATGTTGTAGCCAAAATAAAATTTGCGATTCTCTGTTAAGAGTTTTAAAGTATGCTGTCTCAGGGGATTTAATATGGAGTTGAGGAGCGTACATCTAGAGTAATAAATTATAATATTTAGCTGGCAAAAGCAATCGCGGCTACCTGTATTTATATTTACAGCTAGACTTAATATCTAACAATACCTATGGCAGATTATAGGAAAAACAGGCGCAGTTGTATATAGTAATGCTAAAGCGTCAAATCAGATCCAACCGTAATAATCGTCGTAATTAAACAAACTATTAAAGTACAACTCTCTTGACTTTTTGACTCAATGACCGCTTTTAATCATATTTGGCTACCTGCACCGACAAATTTAACTTTGCTACCAGATGAGATTCATGTCTGGCGTATAGACCTTGACCAACCAGAAACACAACTACAAAATTTAGCAGCAACTCTTTCCAGTGACGAAACATCTCGTGCTGAACGGTTCTATTTTCAAGAACATCGACAGCGTTTCATCGCAGGTCGTGGTATTCTCCGAACTATATTAGGGCGCTACTTGGGTATCCAGCCGTTACAAGTGGAGTTTAATTATCAACAGCGTGGCAAACCAGTACTAGCAGATAAATTTGCCGATAGTGGACTGGCGTTTAACTTGTCTCATTCCCAAGGGTTGGGTTTGTGTGCAGTGAATTGTACTCGCCCAATTGGTGTAGACCTAGAATATATTCGCCCAATGTCTGATTTAGAAGCTCTTGCCAAACGGTTCTTTTTACCGAGAGAATATGAGATGTTGCGATCGCAATCTCCCAACCAACAGCAAGAGATATTTTTCCGTTACTGGACTTGTAAGGAAGCTTATTTAAAAGCAACTGGAGACGGATTATCTCAGTTAGAGCAAATTGAAGTATCACTAACTCCCACAAAACCAGCTAAGTTACAAATATCTGAAGACTGGAGTCTTTTTGAACTAATACCTGCGAACAATTATGTTGCTGCTGTTGCTGTAGAGAATTTTGGCTGGAACTTAAAGTCCTGGCAATATTGATGTTGACTAAGCTCATCTCCTAAATGAAACAAGAGAGATATTGCGGACAAATGACCAATGACCAATGACCAATGACAAATGACCAATGACAAATGACAAATGACAACCTGCTTACTTATCTTCCTGCATATTTCGCACAATTCTTGTCACCACCTTCCTAGGTACAAATCTGACGCATTTTGCAAGTATTTTATTGAGTAAACCAGGAATAACAATGGTTTTGTTTTTCATTAAACCGTGAAAACCAATCTCGGCCACAGTTTGTGCATCCATCATCCTCTTACCCTTGAGCAACTTCGAGTCAGCCATTCCGGTTCTTTCATGAAAGCCAGATGCAGTTGAGCCTGGACAAAGAACTGTCACAGTGACACCTGTACCTTCTAATTCATTAGCGATCGCTTCTGAAAAAGATAAGATATAAGCTTTAGTAGCAAAATAAACTGCCATCAAAGGCCCAGGTTGAAAAGCAGCAGCCGAGGCGACGTTTAATATCTTACCTTCACCTTGCTTGACCATGTGCTTCACGAATAGCTTAGTTAAATGGGTGAGACACACCAAATTTACCTGTAGCATTTCCAGTTCAGTAGCTAGGTCTGTTTCGTGAAATAATCCATAGATACCAAATCCGGCATTATTTACCAGCACATCAACATTAATATCGGCGAGTTGCAACTCCGTGAAAATTTCTTCAGGAGCAGTTGATATAGATAAATCCTTAACAAGAGTTTTGATAAAAATCCCAAATTTCTCTTGGAACTTAACTGCAATTTCTACTAGCTTTGGCCCATTTCTGTCTACTAAGACCAAATTGTAATCATGAGCAGCAAATATACATGCAAATTCGTAGCCAATTCCACCAGCTGCTCCAGTAATAAGAGCAGTTTTCTTGCTCTGACCTTGATGTTTTGTGTTCATGTAAGAATGTTAGTGAATTCAACTTGATGAAGCTGCGTTGCATTTACAGTGGTTCTCGTTCTACAATTAAGTACGCGTAATATCTGACCCAACGAGAAATATCTTGAGTTATTACCCTTGCAAATGCTTGTGTGGTTCATTAAATAGATGTAGCAGTCCAAACGTAAATTTAGGACTTATGCATCGAAAAAGCTAGGCATTAAAGAAGCTCGGTTATTTAAGACTGCTAGCTGTCACTTTTGATTACTCACAAAAGCAAGCGGGTAAAATTAAACTTTTATGCCAGACACTAACCATTCTATCCTCGATTGCTTATGTCAAGAGATGAATACTAAAAATTTACATGATTGAACATAAAAAAACAGGGCAATTATATTGCCGCTGTTAGTGTATGAATTATTGCTGGCATCTGAAATATTGGTTATTCAGTAGTACTGAGTTTTAAAAAACATGGACTAAAGAAAATTATTTTGTAGTGGCGTGTCAAGGCTAAAATAGTGCATTAGATGTAGATGGCAGTGCAATACTGCGTAGGTTTTGAAGATTTGTAGGTTGGGTTGAAAGAAGTGAAACTCAACAAATTTTTGAAAATTTTGGATTTCGTTTCCAATCCAACCTACTAGCGTGACATGCTTAAAATGTTGGGTTAAAAAAACTCAGAAAAACCAAAATTTAATCATTACCAGAATTATTCAACCCAATAAATTCAGCTTGCCGCGCTATTACAATTTTTTTTGCAACAATTTAGTCTTGACACATTTTACGCAAGTTGTGAATTCCTAAGCGAGATTCAAGAAGCCGCTTTGAATCAAGTAGGCAGTATAAGTCATAAACAATTGAGAATTAATTGGAGGACAAGCAATAGAACTACCTGCTAGTGCATGGAGAGTATCTTGGCAGCTAATATGAGGTCTTCTAGCTTGCAAGTACAAATCAGGAATAGTCAGTTGTTCATCAGACCAACGTTCCAGTAAAAATGGTCGCAGAGTGTACAAAGGGTTGTCTACAGAAGACACATTATTGATTAATTCAGATTGCCATTTTTCAAAAGGAATCATCTCAACTGAATAACCAAATGAGCGTATCCACTCAACTAATATTTTCAAAGAAACAGGTTGGGGATGTTGTAAATTGAAAGCCTTACCTATAGATTCTTTTTGGCGTGATAGATAAACGATCGCTTTACTTACATAGTCAACAGGTGACATATCCAACATATAATCTACATCAGGGAAATATCCCATTTGTAGACAGCCCTTGGTCATCAAGTTAATAAAGTCATGTGTGTTACAAATGCCTGTCTTGCTATCACCAGAAATCAGAGGTGGTCTATGGATAGTTACAGGCAGTCCACGGTCACGAGCAATTTTGACTAACTTTTCAGCTACCCATTTAGTTTGTGAATAACCAAGATAAATACCTTGCCAATGATTGAATTCATCCTGCTCTTTAACAACCTTGCCAGCATAAGCAGTGGATTCAAAAACAGCAACACTAGAAACGTAATGTACAGGCTTGACTTTAATTTGACAAGCCAATCTTAAAACTTCTTGAGTTCCTAAAACATTGGCTGCTTTCAGTGCTGAGTATGGAAAAACATAATTCAACAAAGCACCGCTATGATAGATAGTATCAATATTGGTAGCTAAAATTTGAAACTGCTCAGAGCCAACACCTAACAATGGCAGAGATAAATCGCCGACAATCGGAATAATTCTGGACTTAAATTCTTCCTGCCAAATTGCATATTGTTGTAAATTCTTTTGGAGTTTGCTTTTGCCTTCTTCGGCATTAGCAGCACGTACTAAGCAATAGATATCCGCATTAGTTTCCTGTAGCAATTCCCGGATGATAAAAGCTCCTAAAAAGCCCGTTCCTCCAGTTAAAAAGATATTCTTGGGTTCACCCACAAGCACATTAGATGCGGCACCGGGATTGATGGTAGGGTCAAGAACAGCCTCGGCACTTAAATCTAGAATTGAGGGTGCAGCGTTGGCATTAGAGGCTACTACCTTTGTATCTTGAATTGGCGAACCATCTTGCACTTCTTCAGCTAAACGCTGTGAAAGAGCTTCAATATTTGGATAATGCCACAGCAACAATGGAGAGGGTTGAAATCCTAGCAACTTTTCTAAGTTACTTACTAAAATCATTGCTTGGGCTGAATCCAACCCATAGTTTTCTAAATGTTCTGTGACATCTATTTCATCAGTTGCGACTCCTAACAACTTAGCTAAGTTAGATACCAAAAATATTTGAATATCGTCTGCTGTGAAAGACTGTTTTATAGTCATTTTTAAATCTCCAACAATGATGTAGAACGAACAGGGTGATATTGACTGTAATAATCGGAAGCTTGCAGCCCTTGAATTTTCAAATTTTGAACGCGATACAAAAAGGCTGCACCAGTCATAATTTGATTAGCAACATCAACTACACCACGATTATTTGGTTCAGACAGGTAGGAACCGCGTACCCAGTCATTGAAACCGCCCATTGCCGGGCCACACCAAATTTGATAATCGACTTCTCTACCTTTTTCACCAGAACTAGACCAACGGGAAGATAATCCTAGATACCAGCGAAAAATCAACGCCATTTTTAGTTTAGGATTATTAACTGCTTTCCCAAGTTTCTCAGGATTCTTTTGAGACAAATAAGCCGCAGTTCCTTCCCATACTTCGGCAATAGTTTTGCGAAAAACTTGTTTTTCTAATTTCTCTCTTTCTGCAAGGGGGATGCTTTCAATGGAATCATAAGCGCGATAGAGTTCAAATAATTTCTGCGCTCGCATGGGGAACATTGTACCCCGTTTGAGAACTTGCAATTTGACTCCCATTTCAAACATATCTGCTGCTGGAGCCATTATCATATCAGCCATTTCTGCTTGAGCTAGTAACTTTTTGGTATGTTCACAAGCCCCAGATTCAACGCATGATTGATTAATGGAACCGGTCATTATATAAGCAGCACCCATCATGAAAGCTGCTAATGCTGATTGTGGTGTCCCAATTCCCCCTGCAACGCCGATTCTAATGGGTGTTTGGTAATGATATTGTGCTTGAATTTCATCCCGCAAGGCAATAATAGAAGGTAACACACAAACCAGGGGACGGTTATCTGTATGACCTCCAGAATCAGCCTCGACGGTAATATCATCAGCCATTGGGACTTTGGCTGCAAGAGTTGCTTGTAACTCAGTAATTAACCCTTGTTGCAGAAGTTCTTTGATTATTCTGGCCGGTGCTGGTTGCATAAATTTAGTAGCAACTTCTCGGCGAGAAATTTTGGCAATGACTTTATTTTTGATTTCAATTTGATTGGCACTATTCAATCCCAATCCAGCAACACGATAATAAACAATGTTGACAGTCAAGTCGAGAAATGCAGATGCTTCTACTGTTCTCACTTGATATTTGAGATATAAATCCACAGCGCGGCGTTCAATCGCAGGTTCATTAGGACTGTGAATTAAATTAAATGCATAAGGGCCTTGAGGTAAAGCTTGTTGAATGCGATTGATAGCTGCTTCCAAACGTTCTGGAGTTAAACCACCTGCACCAAAGGAACTTAAAATTTGTTCTTTACCGAGTGCAATGACCATTTCTTCAGAGGCAATTCCGCCAGCCATTGCGCCAGTAACGTAGGCATATTTCACTCCATGAAAAGAGAGAAAATTCGGATCTCCAAATTGTTGAATGCGGATTGGGGCTGCAAATGTTAGCAGTTCTACTTGTGCTGTTGTGCCATTATCACCAGGGCATAAATACCCCTCATTTGTGACACCGATTTTTCCGGCAACTTTCACGATGTAGCAGGGTTTATTTAACACCATCAATTTACCTTTGATGGTTTGTTTCTCGAAAGATACAGTTTCTAAAGAACCTTTCCAAACCTGGTTTTCGTTATAAGACCAGGTAGAGAAATTAAGACCATTATCGTGTTTACTTAGTACCGTATCTACGGTTGTCACGGCAGTTATCCCTCGGATTATACAAACAATGGATGATAAGGTTGAAGGTTGAAAGATGTAAACTCTTGGAAAAAGTTTTAATACGGTTTGGTTAGCTTGTTTATCACTTGAAGATCCCCCCAACCCCCTTTAAAAAGGAGGGTATTTTCTTTATTCACCCCCTTAAAAAGGGGGTCGCCGTAGGCGGGGGGATCTTAACCGAATCATATTGACAGGAGTCTACATTTGGAATTCTTAGGATTCGTCGTTAAGCAAGTTTTGGGCGCAAGCTAGTTGCAATTGAATTATTTCGCTCATTTGTTGACTGTAATCTTGTCTAGCTTGTAAGAAGGCAGTGTGTGCTTTAGTTATCTTTGAATTATTAGCATTGAGCTTTTGATACTGAGTCTTATTTAAATCGAACATGCTGATGATGCTACTAATTTTTTTAGTGATGACAGGTGGCGAATAAAGAGGATTTTGCTGCCCAATTGCGCTTGACTCAGAAGATTGTAATTGTTCTCTCGATTCAAAAACGTTATCAATGATATTTTTCGGTTTTACTTCTTCTGGCTGAGGCAAGATGTTAGAGGAATAAGTTTCTTCTGGGGTTATGTGGTTGGAAGTATTAAGAGAATCTGTGATTTCAGATTGTTGAAGATTAGGTATATCTGGATGCTGTATTTTGAAGCGATCGCACTTAATATCCTCAACTAAATTTTCAACAAGTTTGCGATTTTCTTCGCTCAAAATTGTAGCAGTGATCGCTTTCCCACCCAAGGTAACTGTTCTCAATGTTGCTTTACTTGAATTAGCGCTTTCTTGGGCTTTGCTATACAACGGTGATAAATCTACGTTCACCTGATGACTGAGTAATTTTGCTAATGCTTTGACCATTGAAGCATGGTCATCCATCCCTCTACGATTTAGAGACACTGTGATATGTTCTTTGCTGCCAAGAATTTTATCAATCCATCGGGAACAAACACTACCGGCGCCTGCTTCTAAAAATATTTTCACCCCATCATCGTAGACACGATTAACTAATTGCGGAAAATCAAGTTCTTGGCACAATCCTTTGGCGATGTTGTGCGCGATCGCATCACTTTCAAGTACAATTGGCTGATAATCGGCGGCAGAATAAAACACAATACCAGGAAGATTTTGTGATGGTAAGGTGTTTACCTTCTTGATTTCCTCGTACTGCGATCGCATCGCTTCACAATGTATCACATGGTCGAAAGGAGCGGGGAAAGAATTGCAACCTAAAGTTTGAATTACTCGCTTACAGGCGGCATCATCACCGGCAATTAATACTTCTTCTGGTGTGTTGATTTGAGTTAAGTAGACGCGATTCTCATGTTTGAGGCATTCTCTTACTTGCGATGGAGTCGCCATGAGAACATAAGTATTCCAAAAATTGTTGTTTGGTGAATCTGTTAATCCCCAATATTCACGCACAGCATTTTTCGGTCCAGATAACTTATCGCCAAATAGAGGTGATGAGTTTAAGGTGTTACTTCCACCCTCAAAATCACTCCAAACTCCTTGGGCAACCATCATACTAGTTTCACCCAAGCTATACCCAAATACGGATTGCGGCTTGACTTTAAAATCATCTCGGAAAATTGCCGTCATGTATCTAGCAAAGGCAATTTCACTTTCAAACATTGCCAGTGAATCATCTAACAATTGCTTTTCGAGAGTTTCTAGTTGTCTAGTTGTCAATTTAGGTAAACTTCTGGGATAAACTAACTTTTCAACATCAGCAGCCCGATTGTAGAGATTGTTACTTTTTAAGTCCTCGAAAACTTTCGGAAATAACCGGAAAACAGTGCGACCAATGCCAATATAAGAATTGACTGCGGCGGGGTAAACATAAGCAACTGCTCCAGTTTTACCCAATGGTTTCGCTGTGAAATAGCTACCTATTGGTGTTTGCCAATCTGTGCCATTTTCAAAGGCATTATTTACACCTTTGCGGGCAGATTCAATTTCTTTGAGTAAATCTTTTGTGTTACGTCCTGCGATTGATAAGACGTATTTTGCATCAGATTGCTGTTGAAAAGTAGCAAATGTTTGGCTGGCGGTAGCTGATAAAGAAGAACTAGCTTCAATGGATTTTTGCAGATGGTTTAAGATATCGGGTATACTGGAGCAATCGCTAACTGCGATCGGAAACAAATGAAAAGGCATTTGCTGCAAATATCTGTTATCCCGCTCCTCTTGGCTGGGTTCTTCCGATAAGATTAAATGGGCGTAACTGCCATCTATACCCATGCTATTAATTGCTGCTATTCTGCGTGTACCACCTTTATCGACAAACCAAGGTCTTGATTCCATCGCCACATAGAAAGGACTACCTTCCCATACTTGCGGTGTTTTGACACCAGACCATTTTGGTGTGGCGGGAATATACCTGTAATAAAGACAGAGAGCGGTTTTGATTAAGCTAGCAATTCCCGATGCTGTGTAGGTGTGCCCGATATTGGCTTTGACGCTGCCTAATGCACAGTGCAAACCATTGCCCACTTTTGGATAAGCTTGCAGTAAACCTGTGATTTCCGCTTCATCCTCCTGGGGAATGCCACTACCGAAGACTTCCACATAGTTAACCTCTGTGGGTTGAATCTCCGCCATCTGGAAAGCTTGTTTGCAGACATTGCTAATAGCTGAGGCATCAGGTTTTACCGGAGAGTCACTCAAAGTAGAATTACCTTGTGCAAAACTCATGGCATCAATTACTGCATAGATGCGTTCGTTGTCTTCCTTAGCTTCTTCGTAGCGCTTGAGGACAACTGCACCAGCACCTTCGCCAACCGTCCAGCCATTTGATTGTTGGTCGTAACCCAACGTATTTACACCCGTATTAATTGGTGCAAATTGGTTGCGGAATAAGACATTTTCCACACCACCGGCTAAATCCACCGCACCCACAACCACTGCATCAACTTCTCCGGTAGCGAGTAGCATTTGGGCAACTTCCAACGCCTTGAGGGCAGAATTTTCGCCAGCGCTGACGGTGAATGCAGGGCCAGTGAAATTCCACAAAGCCGAAATCCGACTCGCCATGATGTTGGCGATGTGACTTACATATTCGCCGATTTCTACTGGTTGATGAATACTATCTTTGACGATGGTTTCTAGTTGCGCCAGTTGTTCAGCAGGTAAAGAAATTCCTTGGTTGAGTAAGCCGTCTTTAACTTGCCAAGAGAGATTCCATCTTTGCTGTAGCTGATGCACAGAGAATTCTGTCTCGGCGGCGACAATCACAGCCACATTGCCACCCTCCTGTAGTTTCGCATCTTTTACGGCGCGATCGCTAACTTTCAAAAACAACAATTGTTGTGGGTTTAACTTCTCGATTTCATTCGGTGGGATTTTGCACGATAAAGTATCGATTTCAAAATTTTTGATGTATGCCCCTACTGGTGCTTTTCCATCTGCTAAACCGTACTCTTTCAAGACGCTTTCTTGATTTTCTATCCCATGCCATCTTTGAGGCGGTAGAGAAGTAAAATGCTGTGTACCATCATAAATACTGCGTTCAAAAGCATCTAAACCATTGCAGCTACCAAAAAAGGCATCCATGCCGACAATGGCAACTTTGGTAGGTGGAACAGATGGAGTTGATTCAACTGATTCTCCTGTAGTTCCTTGCTCTAAAATCAGATGAGAATTAGTACCGCCAAAACCAAAAGCGCTAATAGCTGCCCGTTTGATTGGTGCGTTATTATTAGGCCATGCCGTAGCTGTTCTAACAATTTTGTTGGCGGAAATTGTACCATTTTCTGATGTTAAAGGTTCCGAAACATTCATGGTTGCTGGAATTACACCATGAGACATACTCAAAATCACTTTAGTCAAGCCAACCATGCCGGCAGCAGTTAGCAAGTGACCAGTATTTGCCTTAGCAGAACCTACCAGAGGTGCAGCTTGATTTTGACCAAAAAATGTTTCTATGGAGTTGAATTCGGTTGTATCTCCTAGTAATGTGCCGGTGGCGTGACACTCTAGATAATCGATAGTTTTGGGACTAACTTTTGCCTCGTTATAGGCTCGTTCAAAAGCTAGGATTTGCCCTTTAGGATTCGGACTGAGTAAATGTTTACCTTTGCCATCATTTGAGAGTCCATTACCGCAGATAGTGGCAAGAATATTATCACCATCTTTAACGGCATCAGAATATCTTTTCAGCATTACCATCCCAACACCATCGGCGGGAATTAGCCCTCTAGAGGATTTATCTAAGGGGCGGCTAATGCCGTTTTCTGCATATCCTTGAACACCGGAAAATAACATCCGCACAAATAAGGAATCTGCACAACTTATGGCTCCAGCTAACATGACATCAGCTTTGTGTGACCATAAGTAATGAGATGCTAGTTTAATCGCGTAAAATGATGATGAGCAAGCAGCATCCAGACATAAATTAATCTGGGATAAAGATAGTGCTTGAGCAACGATAGATGCTGGTAAACCAGATATCATCGCATTGTATAAAGACGCTTTAGTTGCACTTGGGAAAGCTAAATCAAAATCTTCATCCTGCAAAAGTTCTCTGACCGCAGGATTAATAGCCTGCTGGTAAATTGGAGAGAATAATTGATTAGATAGCTTTGTTGGGAATGATAAATTACCTAAAATTACGCCACATTTTGCCAGAACAGTTTGATTACCCCAATAACCACTTTGTTCAATTGCTTGTTTAGCGGCATACAATGACCATTTGAAGGTGTTATCTAAGCTATCAACAAATTCTAATGGTAGATTGTATTCAGATGGATTAAACTGGAAGTTGCGGATGTATCCGCCTTTTAGGGAATAAGTTTTGTCTGGTATACCTTTAACTGGATTGTAAAAAATTGTCGGATCTACTCCGATTTCTTCGACGGTTGCAGAAGATGTCGAATCTTTTTGATTAACGATGTTTTGCCAGTATTCTTCAGGATTCTTTGCATCGGGGAATAGGCATGATAATGCGATGATGGCTATTTTTTCCACGATTTATATGCTCCGAGTTTGGGTATTTAGCAAGAGATAATTAAAAGGCAGGATTTACGCTGTTCCCCAAACTTAAAAACAGGCAAGTTATAGCAATTGTAAGATTAAGCTAGCTTTGATAGTTTGTAGTAAAAACATTAGAGTTGAATTATTAGCAAATTCTCTGCGATCCTTTGCGTTTCCCTTTGCGAACCTTTGCGTTTAAAATTCAACCCTCAATTCGCCACGATTTCACAGACTAAAGTCCTTACTACAAACTTTAAATTTCACAGATTACTAGCTTCTGAGCATTTTCATTGACCAAATAATGGCATGAGCGCCGAGCATTCGTGAATAGATTTTACCTTGGCGATCGTGTATGATAAAGTTTGCGATCGCACTACTTGGTGTCTTAGCTAGTACTTCACAAGAAACATAAAATGTTTCGTTATGTGGTATCATTTCAAACTGTTCAAATTTCTCTACTTTTCCAGGTAAACAACCTTCTTCATGAAAGTGTTGTGTCCAAATCCATAAGGCGTGCATACTCAAGTCAGTTGTGTAAGGATTTACCCATTGGACGGGGAATTGTCCTTGTTCCTTTGCGGTGAGTTCTGGCCACAAACATTCTGTTGCGATTTTTTCAGGACTGATGTTTAAAACTCTTTTAATTTCTTGAAAACCGGGGCCGTGAAATAATGTCGCCCCACCATTTTGGTAAAAATCTTTTCCTGTCGCGGTGATGATGTTATCTGGTTCGAAATTGAGAGATTCATAGATGGGTGCATCCGGGATTTCACGCTGGAGATTAAGTTGAGCGCTAAAATGAAAATGGGTTCTTCCTTCAGGGTTTTTACTCGAAATTTTGGCTTTAAGTTTGATTCTTTCAAGATTAACTTTGGAAATTTCTTCTATTTCTAAAATATGTTCCTTCGCTAATGTTTCATTAAAAGTAATCCCCTTCAAAACTTTGAAATCTTGGTAATAAAACAATCTATAACCAGGATATAATTGTTCAGAAGCATTGATAATCCAGGTCATTGCACAAGTTGCTGGTAAAACTGGAGAGCCAGCAATAGTATGATCGTGTAAAAATGGATTAGCCTCCAATGTCATTTGGCGACGGATACGATGGGTTCGTAGTTCTGAATCTAACTCCGCAGCCATTGGAACAAGTGGACTACCAATAACAACTTGCGCGGTTGCATGATTGATATTATCCATTTCTTTAACGAGCATTTGTGCCCCAACTGCAATCGGAATTATTTCAATTTTTCGCTCTTGAAAAATCTTCTTTAATTCTGCTGTCACCATCCCACTGTCCCAAGCACCCCAGTTGATAGCGACGACATGACATGAAGGATAACTTTGCTTAAATATATAGGCTGATTTGTTCAGAATTTCATTTGCGATCGCATAATCAGATTGTCCAGGATTTCCGTAAAATCCTGTTACTGAAGAAAACAAAACTAAATGCTGAAGTTGACTAGGGTTGACGCAAGCTAGCAGGTTTTCTAAACCCTGAACTTTGGCGGTGTAAACTTTTTCAAAATCATCTTCTGTTTTCTTTTCAATTAACTTATCAGCTAAGTTTCCAGCGCCGTGGATGATTCCTGTAATTGGGCCGAGATGTTGGACAGCAGTGGCAAGTTTTTCTTGTAAAGCTGGCGTATCTGTGACATCAACGCTGATATATTCGGCTTTAGCTCCGGTTTTTTCAATTGCTGCTAGAGTCTTTTTTATCTCACGGCTGGAGGTAATTTTGTTATATATTTTTTGCACATTCATGGGTGTGGGCTTCTCTCCTTGAGAAAGAAGATTTTCCATGATGCATTTTTTCAATGCAGAGTCATCAGAATTTTGAGCAAAATCTGGTTCGGTTTCTAATAGTTCGGAGCGACCGAGGAGGATGAATTTGCAGGGTTGCTGTTGGGCTAATCTGATAGTACACTCAGCCGTAATCCCTTTTGCACCGCCGCTCACGACAAAGACAGATGATGGACTAAGCTGGGCTGTTTGTGTCATAAATCCTCGTGAATACCTGCATAAATTGGGTTTTTTGATGTGCAACTGATACTTGTAACCCCCTCTCCAAACCTCTCCCCCACAGGGAGAGAGGCTTTGATTCTTACTCCCCTTCCCTTGTAGGGAAGGGGTTGGGGGTTAGGTTCGAGAGAAAGTTGCACACAACATTAATCAACTTTTTAATCGGCGATAATGGTGACTCGTCCTTGTGAGCCGTAGCCAACTTCACTTATATAAAGGTTGGGGTCGTGAAGTTCGGCGATGATGTTTTGTACTGACTGTTTAGCGTCAAGTCTGGGGCTTAGGTCGATCGCACGAGTAAATACCTTCGGCCATTCCCATCTCAGAGTTTTGCTTAATCCGAACAAACCAGCGCCGATCGCACCGAAGTTGACTTTGTACTCTAAACCGAAGGCTCCATCAAGGTGAGCAACTGTGCAGAAACAACTACGTCCATGTTTTGCGGCTTCGTTTAGAGAGGGTTTGAGGTGTTTCGCCATCAAAAATACGTGCTTGACGATCGCCTTTTCTGATTCGTTATAAGAAATACTGCCGGTGTGATTTCCTACAAACATCGGATGTAAGTGGATGAAGGCCCCAATCGTTCCGCAGTGAGATGCGATCGCTTGCAATTGTTGTTGAAGATGTTCTTCACTCAAATTTGCTAAGGTGACGCGGGTTACTCCTGTGGGTAAAGGCGCTTGTTGGGCGATCAGCGATTGGGGGAAGCTGATAACTACTACTTTCCAGCCTTTCTCGATTAGGGATTCAGCTAATTTGTAAGTGGTGAGGGAACCATCATCGGTGATTAAACCGATGTGTCCCTCTGGTAACGTGAAATCCAAGTAATCGGGCTGTGCTAGGCTTCTGAGTTTGACCGGATGGCGCTGGATAGTATGCTCTAATTCCGGTGGTTGTTGGACAAACTCAGGCTCAGACTTTTTTTTTTCACCTCCAGCCAACTGCTGTAGGTAATCGACTATTTGACCGATGGTGCGAAGATCGCCGAGTTCTTCGATATTTGGCTTGGGTAAGTTGGGGTACATTTCTTGCATCGCCCCTAAAATTTCCACCCTTTTAATCGAGTCAATTCCTAAGTCGGCTTCCATGTCCATTTCTAGTTCCAGCATCTCGACTGGATAGCCGGTCTTATCGCTGGTGATGGCTAACAGGGTTTCACCTAAGTTTGCAAATTCATCACCCTCCGGGTTCGCCAGTCCAACGCCAGTCGCCTGCGACGGGAAACCCGTCTTCAGCACTAGCTCCTCTTTGTTGGAGTAACTTGTAGCGGGTTCTGGTTCTGGGGTGAATGCGACAACTACGCTTGGTTCCGGTGCAGCGACTACCTCAACTACGGGTGCAGCCTCTACTGCAATCTCAGTTGCTTGTTGTACTTCGTGAACTGCAATTTCTACAGTAATACTTTTGGAAGCGTGGGATTGCAGATACTCTACAACTTGACCGATGGTGCGTTTTTCTGAGAGTTCTTCTAAATTGGGTTTGGGTAGGTTGGGGTACATTTCCTGTAGCGCCCCTAAGATTTCCACCCGTTTGATGGAGTCAATTCCTAAATCAGCCTCCATATCCATGTCCATTTCCAGCATCTCGACTGGGTAGCCGGTCTTATCGCTGGTGATGGCTAAGAGGTTTTTATCCAAGTCAACAATATCGATGGTTGCGCCAGATACAGGTGCAGCAGTTGTGGGTGCTGGTTCTGGGGTGAATGCAACAATTTCGTTAACTGGAGGTGAGCTAATTTTGACTACAACTTCAGGTTGGGGTTCTACTACTGGAGGAACCGGTGATGCCGCTACAGGCTCTACTGTCTCTGTTGAGAAAAGATTAGGGAGCAAAGAAGAAGAATTTTCATCCTTCTTAGCAGTGGGGGATACAGGAATTTCAACTACTGGCTCTACCACCTGTGGAGCGGGCACGAGAGGTTCTTGGGTGACATTTAAGCCATTTTTAGCTACAGGCTCAGTTACAGGCAAAGGCTGGCTTTCTACTATCTTGGTAGTGGCGGGTACTGGTGCTTCTGTTGTGAAGGGAGTGAAATTACTTATCTCTGTTAGTTGGGTTGCTCCATCACCAGAGATGATTTGAGAATATTCTTGCTGGATGAGTTGGAAAAAGTTTTTAGTATATTCCAGCTGCTCTTGAAGATATTGTTCATGGATGCGTAGAGTTTCACCTTGTTGGGAATGAAACTGCATCATGCTACGCTCTAAGCTTTCCATGACAACTAGCTTCATTTTGGCAGTTTCGGCTGTTGATTTACTTTCACTTAACAAGGAATTCTGCTGCTGCATCAATTGGAAAAACACTTTAGCATATTCCATTTGATGGTTGAGATAAGTACCATGAACTTGTAAATTCTCAGCTTGATTTTCCTGGAACTGTGTCAAGAGATATTCTAAACTTGCTAAAAGTTGTTCGTAATTTGTAAGCTTTTCTGGTGTTGGTTGCATCTTAGATTCCTGGGCTGGTTGTGACAGGGTAACAGGATTCATCTGTTGCTCTGGCTGGGTGATGATACTAGCAGTCACACCGTTCATTGCTGGGGTAAGTTTTTTATGTCCGTTAGTTTCGATCGCTGCTATAGGTGGAGTCACACCTGGGCTGCTAAATAAAGGAATCGCATCAGAATATTCAGGGGTGGGTAATGTGACTTTATGCCCATCCTGCAAAGCTAGAGCGAAGGCATTTTTCGTTTTTTCGGATCTGTAGTTTATCCCGTTTAAACGGACATTTAATGTCTTCTTCGTCTCAATTGGGGGGATGGTTTGGGGAAGTTGGTAAGGATCGAGGTTATTCAAAGCCAAACCAATCACCCGCAACTGCACAACTGCTTCCCGCAAAGAACGATCGCTATTCTTTTGAGTGCTGGGGTTCAAAGATACGGTAATATGTGGGCGATCGCCAAGGATATCTTTCACCAAGTTGCTAAGAATTCTCCGCGGCCCAAATTCCACAAAGCAAGTACCACCCGCCGCATAGATATTTTCAATTTCCTGCTTAAACAGCACCGAGTTAGAAAGGTGGCTTTCGAGGATTTTTTGAATACCTTGCGCTTCTTTGGGATACTGCTTACTAGTAACGTTGCTGTAAACAGGGATTTTGGGACTTTGGAATTTAACAGACTTGGTGGCGATCGCAAAGGATTTTTGAGCAAAGGCGATTAGCGGTGTATGGAACGCTGCTGAAACAGGTAGTAATACAGCCGTATATCCTTTCTCGTGTAAAGCTTCTTTGATTCTCGCTATTTCTGCGGTCGGCCCAGCCAAGACAAATTGAGTCGGAGAATTTTGATTAGCGATCGCAACTTGCGGAAAATGTCTCAGCACTGCTTCCACTTTGCTGATGTCTTCTTTAACAGCCAGCATACTTCCCGCATCATGATCTGGGTCTTCGGGTGCAGCCATTGCTTGACCCCTAGCTTTCACCAGGAACAAGTAATCTTCCGTACTCAAAACCCCCGCAGCCCATAGCGCTGTTAGTTCACCAAAGCTATGTCCCGCTACAAAATCTGACTTGAACCCAGCTTGTTGCAGGATGCTGTACATCCCTGCACTCAACACCCCGATGGCTGGTTGAGCGTATTCTGTGCGTTGCAAGGCAGCAATTTGGACATTTTTTTCTGCCTCTCCAAACACAGGATGAGGAAAAACGATTTCTGACAACGGCTGCAAATTATCTTTGAGCAACAGGCTATCCATATAGCCATGAAGACGGCGCATCAAAGGAAAATTCATCACCAGTTCGCGTCCCATCTCCAAGTATTGCGAACCTTGACCAGAAAATAGAGAGACAACTTTTCCACCCAACTCCATACCAGAAGCACGGTAATAAATCCCTTGGGGATGTTCCCAAGATGCTGCTGAACCTTTGAGTTTCAGCCAGTCAATGCTAGTTTGCAGCAACTTGCAAGCTTCTTCGAGATTCTCCGCGACAAACCCAAATCGGGGAGCAGAGAGGGGAATTTGTGGCGATTTGCACTCATTGACTAATTGTGCGTAATATGCCAATGCATCTGGCGATCGCAACTTACCTAAAATCTCTTCCGATTTGCTCAACAATTGCTCTACTGTGGGAGCAAACAACAGCACTTCACTAGCACCACTATGTAAGCGGTAAGCGGTGTTTTGGTCGGCTTCATATTCTTCCAAAACGACGTGATAGTTGGTTCCACCAAAGCCGAAGGAACTTACACCTGCGCGTCTGGGTGCTTCCCCTTCTGGACGAATCCAAGGTCTAGTTTCGGTATTCAAATAAAAGGATGAACTTTTAATGTTGAGTTTAGGGTTTGGCTCGGTAATGTTAATTGTGGGCGGTAATACTTTGTGATGTAAAGCCAAAGCAGTTTTAATCAAACTCGCCGCACCCGCAGCCGCTTTTGTGTGTCCAATTTGCGATTTCACACTACCCAAAGCGATATGCTGCTTTTTGCGATCGTGTACATCAAAGAAGTCTTTTAAAGAACCGAATTCTGTCGGATCTCCAGCCATTGTACCAGTGCCATGTGCTTCCATCAAACCAACAGTAGCGGGAGAAAAGCCGGCATCTTCATAAGCGCGTTCTAAAGCTTTGACTTGGCCTTCTTTGCGGGGAGCATAAATGCTCTTGTAACGTCCATCGCTGGAAGTACCAATACCTTTAATTACGGCATATATTTTATCGTTGTCCCTTTCAGCATCTTCTAACCGTTTGAGGACAATCATCCCGATACCTTCACCCAGCATCATTCCATCTGACTTAGCATCGAAAGGTTTGACATTTTCACTAGGAGAAACAGCCGGTGTTTTGCTGAAAGATATGTAAGCCATGATGGTGTTATCGGTATCAACACCACCAGTCAGCATCATGTCAGAGCGATGCTCAACTAGCTCGCTAATTGCCATTTTTAAAGCACCGAAAGAACTAGCGCAAGCAGCATCAACTACGCAATTCATCCCGCCAAAATTCAGGCGATTGGCAATTCGTCCGGCGACTACGTTAGCTAACATTCCAGGGAAAGCGTTCTCATCCCACTTCACATAAGCGCTTTTGATTTTATCAACGATTTTTTGGGTATCTTCATCGGATAAACCACTGCTTTTGAGTGCTTTTTCCCAAATCGGATATTCCAACCTAGCTGAAAGTGGCATTCCTAATTGCTTGGCCATCGCCACGCCTAAGATTACCCCAACCATCTCGCGGTTAAATTCACGGTTTTCGCCATAACCTGCATCTTCCATCGCTTCTTTTGCAACCACTAAACTTAATAGTTGCGATACATCTGTGACTTCTAAAATGCTGGGTGGTATGCCGAATTCCATCGGATTAAAATCTACCTCTGGAAGAAACCCACCTCTTTTGCAATAGGTTTTATCTTCAGTAGTTCTAGGATTTGGATCGTAATAATCTTCGACACTCCAGTGAGTAGAAGGAACATCAGTAATACAGTCCATTTTGTTTACTATATTTTGCCAATATTCGCGTAAATTTCTGGCTTGAGGCAATAGAGAAGCCATCCCAACAATGGCGATAGGATTGTGTTGTAATTGTCTGTTAATTTTGTTAATTGACACTGATTTATCTGATTTATCTGACTTCATGTTTTTTTCCTCTATAGACCTCATCACAGCCTTTTCACAATTATTGATAAGGCTTTCTAACTCAGCTAAGGCAGTATCAATCGAATAAGCAGACATAGGGCATAGTTAGTACTGTGGATTGTGTAGCTACAGTAATTCTGTTGCCTACTAAATAATGAAAATCTCTCGTTTTGTAAGCAATTAGCTATCTTATCTTTGCTAAATGCTTGCCTCCAAATCGACACCACACGATACATACTGCCGGGGTAAAGCCTTATGTTTCCAGGCAACTTTGGCACACTGGGATCACGAAAAAATGTTATCCAACGCTAGACTCTTGATATCGTGGCAATAGGTCGATGACGTTGTTGAAACTGGTAAAATAGTCTTGGAGTGTAATAGCTGCTTGACCAGTGAATTCAATCCATTTGTAATAGTAGAGATTTTGAGCAATAGTATCCTACTGGAGCGAAGAAAACTGAGGAGTAACTAAGGAAACAGAAACATTTTTTCACCCGAAACCGTTTTATTATCTAGCCTAAACACAGCAACATAGCTGGTGTTAATAAAAACGTTCTGTATCTCAATCAATGTCATAGCTAGTTTTAACGTCCAGGATAATATATTTTATGGTATATGACCCAGTAAAGTTGACAATTTCGTTACAGAAAAGACACCACCTTTAATCCGAGTTTATGCAAGTTGAAAAAGTAATTAAACGATCTCTAGGTAATGACAACGCAGTTATTTTTAGTTATTTTTAATTTCAAAATATTAATTAAATAACTAGTTTGTATAACCACTTTAAAGCATTGAATTAATAAAAACACTAGCATACTTTACAGAAACTAAATCATTCCTTTAAACTTATTTTATAAATAACCATATACTCTTAATGATAGAAATTTTGAATAAATTTAGCATAAAAGTATAATTTATAACTAAATAAATATGTGAAAAATTTTGTTATCTACGGGTTAAACATAAATAAGACTTACGCACACTCTACGAATTCTCGGCGCTCTTCTCTGCGAGACGCTGCGCGTTCACGTAGTGTCTCGTAGAGAAGGCGTCTTGGCGGTTCGATAAATTAAGCTTTTTAGCAATTTTTGCGTAAGTCCTAATAAATATTCTCTTGGTTAAGTTAACACTACAAATCTGTTGTCTAGTAAGTCAAAATTGAATGAATACATAGATAAAGCCAATAACTATCAGTATTATTTTTCAGAAAAATATCATAATTGAGTCAAAATTGCTGGTTATTTTTTAATATAAGTTAACTTAAGAAGCAAAGTGGTTATTTATAAAGCAAATATTAATTTTTAGTATGTTACTTGATAAACATAATCATGATTGCATCAGTTAAAAGGTTTTGCCTCGTGTAGACGCGGTTTATAACCGCCCTTTTAACGTCCGTTAACTCACCAAAGTATCACTTCATGCATTGAATTAGTAGAATCAAAAACAATAAGAATGTCTGATATTACACAACCTCGATAATAATAATCTGTTAGTAATATCAAATCTGCTTAATAACGAACTATTTGTACGTTTTCACTTGCTAGACAATAGATTAGCAATTGGTACATTTTTTCAGCACATCATTTGATTGTGATGAAATGTTTTAGTGAGATAATCAGGATTTATACAAATTCAATTAGTTGACAATAATCAATTTTTAGTCCATACTTGATAACAAGTTTATCCAGGTTTTGATCTCATTTTTATTAGCGCTTGGTTGTTCTTGAGAGTTAAGTTTGCTGACTAGCGCTATTGTATTTTACGCTACGGGATTAGATGACAAAATAGGATATAACTTAGGAAGCTTTGAAGTAACACGCCATTAATTTTCACGCCACAATACTAAGTTTGGGCGGTAAAAGCGTACAACAATTCATATAAAACCAATTTAGAACCATCCACTCGAACGAGGTAGAAAACCTAGAGGAAAAGCCCTCTTGGGAATTTGCGGATGAGTCTATTTTAATCGACTAAATATAACCAGGATATTCTCTAAAAAAGCAGAATTGGAATGAAAATATGGCAGTAAATAAAGAAAGTCGATTATTCAGAAAACCCGTAGGCCGATCGCAAGTAATTTTAGCAGCTTCTCTGACTTTAGCGGCTGGATTAATCGCTTTCTATAGTTTGACACCTTATTGGTCTAAACCCAAAGTTGTGACATCGCCAGCAAATCCTCCCAAAGCTGCTGCTCCTGCGAAAGTTGCTGTGACAGCCTTGGGACGTTTAGAGCCAGAAGGCGAAGTTACTACTTTGACTGCTCCCACTTCTAATAATGGGGTGCGAGTAGATAGACTGTTGGTGAAAGAAGGAGATGCGGTTAAAGCAGGGCAATTATTGGCCTATCTCGAAAATTATGGTCGTTCTAAAACCGCATTGCAACAGGCTTTAGACCAACTCCAAGTTGCCAAAGCGAAATTAGCGCAGGTGAAATCTGGAGGTAAAACTGGAGATGTTGATGCTCAAAAGGCTGTAATTGCCCGGTTAGAGCCACAATATAAAGGAGACGTTGCGACACAACAGGCGACAATTGACCGCATCCAAGCGGAAGTAGACAACGCTCAAGCCGAGAATAATCGCTATCAGCAATTATATAGACAAGGTGCGATCGCGGCTTCTGTAGCAGATAGCAAAGCTTTGCAACTAAAGACTACACAACAGCAGCTAACAGAAGCTCAAGCCACCCTCAAGCGAACTCAAGATACATACCAAGAACAACGCAAACAAGCGCAAGCGCAACTCACCAGTATTAGCGAAGTGCGTAGCGTAGACGTTCAAGTTGCACAAACCGAAGTCAACAGTGCCACAACTTCTGTTCAACAAGCAAAAGCCGACTTGGATTTAAGCTACATCAAATCTCCTATAAATGGCAAAATATTGAAAATTCACGCCAAAACCGGAGAAGTAATTAGCACCAACAAAGGATTTGCTGAGATAGGTAAGACATCTCAAATGTATGTGATTGCAGAGGTGTATCAAACCGATGTTCAAAAAGTGCGTGTAGGACAAAAAGCCACCATTACCAGCACTGCATTTACTGGAACAATAAAAGGAACTGTAAAAGAAATTGGTTGGCAAGTTGACAAACAAAGCATCTTTAGCCTCAATCCTGGTTCAGATACAGACCGCAGAATAGTGGAAGTAAAAATCTCCATTGATAATCCCGCCGACAGTGAAAAGGTCGCTCGTTTCACTAACTTACAAGTCGATGTCACCATTCATATTTAGTCATAGGGCATAGGTCATTCACAAATGACCAATGACCAATGACAAATGACATAGGCGCTTCGCCTTCCCGCAGGGTATGACAAATAATAAATAAATCCATGATTTTCAAAATTCCTTTAGCATGGCTACAGCTAGCCCAGCAAAAAGTTCGTTTATTAGTAGCTGTAGCCGGGATTGGCTTTATTGTGCTGCTAATGTTTGTGCAACTTGGTTTTCAAGATGCCCTCTATTCCAGTGCAACCGCAGTTCATCAGAATCTCAAGGGAGATTTATTTTTAGTTAGTTCGCAATATAAATCTTTGACCTCAAATCAAAGTTTTTCGCGGACTCGTTTATATCAATCTTTGGGGTTTGATGGCGTAGAGTCAGTTAGCCCCATGTATTTGCAATTTGCCAAACTGAAAAATCCGGCTACTAGTGAAAAATATTCAATATATGTTATTGGTTTCGATCCAGGTAGACCTGTGATGAATCTTCCAGAAGTTGAGAAAAATTTAGATAAACTCAAAATTCCCGATGTTGTGCTTTTTGACCGAGGTTCTCGCCCAGAGTTTGGCCCAATAGCTGAAAAATTTAATGCGGGAGAGACTGCACAGACAATTGAAATATTTCCCTACAATTCATTAATTGGTTATCGAGTGAGAATTGGTGGCTTATTCACATTAGGTCCTTCCTTTGGGGTAGATGGAAATTTACTTGTTAGTGACTCCACTTTTTTGAGGATAAATCCCAATACTCGTCCAGCAGATATGATCGATATTGGCTTGATTTCACTCAAACCTGGTGCTAATGCCGAAAAAGTACTGAAAAATTTACAGGCAAATTTGCCTAGTGATGTCCAAGTTTTTACCCGCCAAGGCTTCATTGATTTTGAAAAAAACTATTGGGCTGTTAGAACACCAATTGGTTTTATTCTTAACTTGATGTTGACAATGGCTGCGGTAGTTGGTGTGGTTATTGTTTATCAAATTCTTTACAGCAATATTGCTACACAGTTCGTTGCTTACGCCACTTTAAAAGCCATCGGTTATGCCAATAGCTATTTATTAAATGTAGTATTTCAGCAAGCTTTGATTTTGGCAATATTGGGTTATATCCCAGGATTTCTTACTTCTGTTTTATTGTATAGTTTTGCAGCAGAAGCAACTAAACTACCAATAGTTATGACCACTAATAATGCAGCGATCGTCTTAACTTCAACAGTCTTAATGTGTATAACATCAGGAGCGCTTGCTATCAATAAACTTCGCTCCGCAGATCCGGGAGATATTTTCTAACTACTTGGTAGCAAAATAATTTAATTATTTTGCCACGATCTAAACTGATAACTAAGTATTAATGCAACCTCTCTCCAGAAAAATTTTTCTTATACAAAGTTTAGATTTGAGATTAAAAGTATTTACCATTATTGAAGTTTGGTATTACTTTAAGTCTTTTATCTAACAAATCAAATTCACGTATTTAACAATAATTTCGATTTTATGAACCTCAAAGACAAAACTCTCCTAATTACCGGGATTAATGAATTTGTCGGTTTGCGTACAGCCGAGTTAGCCATAGCGCAAGGGATGAAGGTTCGTGGACTACAAAGTTCTACAGAACAGAACAAACAATTACAGAATTTAGGTGTAGAGGTAATTATTGGTAATATCACCGATTCTACTATTGCTCAAAAGGCTTGTCAGGGAGTAGATATCGTTTTACATACAGAGCAAATTGCTGAAGAAGCTGGTGCAATTAAGCATTTTCGTGATGTGAATGTTGGCGGTACTGTCAACATGGCTAAAGCTGCTAAACAAGCTGGTGTCAAAACATTTGTGCATTTATCTAGTGTGATGGTTTACGGTTTTAACTATCCTGATAGTGTTACAGAATCCGGCCCACTTTCTGGCGAAAATAATCCCTACTGTCAAACGAAAATTGAAGCCGAAACAGCACTTTTAGAACTGAATAATCCGTCAGATTTTGGCATCATCATTATTCGAGCCGGAGATATTTATGGCCCTGGAAGTATTCCCTGGATAGTTAGACCAATTCTGATGATGCGCCAAAAATTATTTGCTTGCGCCAATGATGCTAAAGGAGTAATCAATCATGTATATATAGATAACCTGATTGATGGCATCTTTTTAGCGATGGAAAAAGAAATCTACGGTGAAATATTTAATATCACCGATGGACAAGAAACTTCCTGGAAAGAGTATTTTATGCGTTTAGCAGCAATGGAAGATTTACAAGCCCCTCTTTCATTATCGAAAGATGAAATCAAATTGTTTCTAAAACTACGCGTTCAAGGACAAAAACTGTTTCGGAAAAAAGTTGATATTTTACCAGAGTCTATAGATTTTATGACTCGTCCTTACGCTTGTTCCATTACTAAAGCCCAAAATCTGTTAAATTATAAACCAACAATTGACCTAGAATTAGGAATGCAGCAAACACATGAATGGCTGCAAAAAACAGATATTCAAAGCTTGATGAAATAGGTTACAGATTTTTGAGAATTCAGGAGTCAAGAATCAGAATTCCGAATAATTACAAAATGAAGAAGCTAGAAGACACTTGATTTACTTGAAATGATTCAGATTGGTATCAAAGTATCCTTAATCCTGACTCCTGAATTCTGACTTCTGAATTCTTACGTTGCATCTACCTAATTACGATTAAGCAGAAAATAATCCACAGATTTTCCGAATACTTGTTTTCTATGAGTAGCAATCAGCCACGATTGAGCATCGGATTACCTGTATACAATGGTGAACAATTTCTCAAAGAAGCCATAGACTCACTCTTAGCTCAGACCTTTGAAGATTTTGAACTTATTATTTCAGATAACGCCTCGACAGATAAAACTGAGGAAATTTGTAGAGCTTATGCCGAGCAAGACCAACGTATTTGTTACTACCGCAATGACACAAATATCGGTTGTGCTGGTAACTTTAATCGCGTCTTGAAACTGTCTTCGGGTGAGTATTTTAAATGGGCAGCTCATGACGATTTACATTCTCCAGATTTTATCAAGAAGTGTGTTGAGGTACTTGACCAAGATCCTACTATAATCTTGTGTCACTCCCAGGCATATTTCATTGATGAACAGGGGAATTTTATCCAAAATTACGATATCAAAGTTAAGGCTGATGCACTAAAAGCACAGGAGCGTTTTCACGAATTGCTGACCAAGCATTTATGTTATCAATGTTACGGGGTAATTCGCGCTAGTGTTTTGAAAAAGATACCGCCTATGGGTGGTTATGGTAATGCAGATGGAATTCTCTTGTTAAGACTTGGTATTCTCGGTAGGTTTTATGAAATCCCTGAATGCTTGTTTTTCATCAGAAGTCATCCGCAACAATCAATGAGTATGTTTTTTCCCAATTATTTGTTGTTAACAAATACAAACCAAAAATCATTCTTGAGTATGCTCCCCGATTTTTATGGGTATGCAGTGTGGTTTGATTCAGCAAAGAAAGGAAAAATTTTATTGCCACATTGGAGAATGATTTGGGAATATATATTCTCCATCTGGTGTTGTCCTCTGAGTTTATATGAGCGGCTATGTTGTCATATAAGTCTATATCAGCAGTTAAAAGGGACAGAATATCTTTTGCTGAAAGATTTGCTAAATGCGCTGCAAGTACTTTGGAAAGGTTGGAAAACAGCATTCATTAAAGAAGAGCAAGTCATTCTTTGAAAGAATCAGTTCACAAATCAAAGCTGACTAACGCGCCTTTCTATCAGCCTCAAAATCACTTATCTTGATTACAAAATTATGCTGAAACTATTTCAACTATCTCATGTTTTGCTTGCTACTTTAGCAAGCATCAGTTTTGCTAAAACAGTGAACGCAGAGCCAACTGCAACACTTAATGTTGTAGTAAATGGAATACATCACAAAAAAGGTGAGATTTGCTTTCGAGTTTATGCAAATGAAAAAGGATTTCCAATGAGTAGTACTAGTGAAGCTCAAAGTGGCTGCGCTAAAATTACTGGCACTTCTGTAAAAAAAGAATTCTTCGGTTTGAAGCCTGGAACTTATGCTGTCGCTGTAGTTGACGATCAAAATGGCGATCGCAAACTCAATAAAGACTTTTTCGGTATTCCCAAAGAAGGTTTTGGAATTTCTAAAAATCCAACTGTCTCTATACAAACAGGTACACCAAAGTTTCGTGATGCCAGTTTTGTTGTCAACAAAAATACAACAGTGACCATCATCATGAAATATTCACTTGATTCGTAAAGGTGATTGGGGACTGGGTACTGGGGACTGGGTACTGGGGACTAGGGACTCCTTGTTTAGGAAATACTTCTGATTTTCAATCCCCAATCCCCAATTCCTAATTCTCAATCCCCAGTCCCCAATTCCTAATCCCCATTACCCCTTATCCCCAGAGGGGGCCCCACCTTCCCCAATCCCTCATTCTGTCGGAGACTAAAAATTTAATGGAAGATTTGGCAATATTTCTGTCTAAGTCTTTGACGGGTTGGCTGGTTATTCAGGTGTGTTTTACGCTTGTCTTTATATGGTATCTGCGCTCGTCTAAAAAAAATTTATTACCAGACGATCAGCTACCCAAAACAGCAGTAATTCTTTGCTTACGCGGAGCCGATCCGTTTTTGCCTAGATGTTTGCGATCGCTCCTAAATCAAAACTATCCACAATATGATTTAAAATTAATCGTTGATAGTCACGAAGATCCCGCTTGGAAAATTGCTAGTGAAACCATCACTGAGCAAGAAGCAACCAACGTTCAAATCAGCCCTTTGAGAATAGTACGCAACACTTGTAGTCTCAAATGCAGTTCTTTAATCCAAGCTGTCCGAGAGTTGGACGACTCCTACAAGGTGGTTGCTTTAGTCGATGCTGATACTATAGTTCATCTCAATTGGCTACGAGAATTAGTCAGTCCTCTAGGCGATGCGAAAGTAGGCGCAACAACTGGCAATCGGTGGTACGTACCAACAGGTAGGTATTGGGGTTCTTTAGTGCGGTACGTCGGCAATGTCTCCACAGTAGTGCAAATGTTTATCTTCCAGATTCCTTGGGGTGGAACTTTGGCTGTGAAAACAGAAGTACTTCGCCAAACAGAACTGCTAGATAAGTGGGGACAAGCTTTAGGCGAAGATTTTATGATGCACGACATCCTGAAAAAACATGGTTTTCAGGTAAAGTTTGTGCCTTCGCTGCTAATAGTCAATCGTGAAGAGATTGATTTATTCAACTTAATAGATTATCTCAAGCGCCTTATCCTTTTTTCTCGACTGTATCATCCCCGTTGGTTGGCTCTTGTAAGTGAAGCTGTTTCTAGCATTTTGTTTCCGACTCTACTGTTCGTGTTAGTTCTAGAGTCGTTGTTAGAGGCAAAATGGGAAGCTGCGGCTCTGTTGTTAGGCTGCTATGGAGTCTATACTGTCGCCTTACTCTTGATCATGCTGGTGTTGGAATTAGAGATACAGCGAGTAGTTCGCTCTAATGACCAGGCGATCGCTAAATTATCAGCTGCTACAATCATTAAAATGTTAATTGGGATTCCCTTAACACAGTGGGTTTATGGGTTAGCGATGCTATCATCCCTGTGGACATCAACAGTCACCTGGCGCGGTGTCAGCTATCGCGTGCAAGGGCCTTGGAATGTCCGCTTAGTGGAATATCGCCCTTATCAATGGTTGGATCAACCGATTAATAGCAAGGTTTCTCTTTGAATTAAATCGATAAATCTCAACTAGGGCATGAAAGTTATTACATTAAACATTCCCTAGTCTTCAAATTGTATTATCTTATATTTAGTAGAACTATATTAGCTATAACCCTTGTAAAAATATACGTTTTTACTTGTTGATTACCAAAACGTATTGACATTTTTTACAAGGGTTTAGACAAATATATTAAGGGGAATTTTGACTTAGCCTTTTGGATGTTTGGATAGTTTCGATTCAAGTTTATATCGGGGTTTGCAATTGAGTCTAATACAGACCTAACCCCCAACCCCTTCCCTACTAGCTTTGGGGAGTAAACCTCAAAGCCTCTCTCCTACAAGGAGAGAGGAATGGAAGTGAGGTCAAAATCTATTGCACACAAACTAGAAGCACTATAAACATCTACTTCAAAATCGACAATTTCAGCTATTTAACAATGCGTAAATCCTTAGTCTAGTTGTATTAGTGGGAATTTCTGAGCCAAATAATCAGGATGTTCATCAAACATTTGCTGCGTAAATCCTAAGTTAAAAACCAGCAATTTTGTGAAATATTCCCCTTTATTATGACTAAGCAAAAACTTCGCATTGCACTGTTTACAGGGTTGTACGCTCCTTTCTTAACTGGTGTTTCCGTTGCAGTACACCAACGAGTTCGTTGGTTGCTAGAGCAAGGACATGAGGTTTTTTTAATCCATCCGCAAATCAACGATCGCTACCCCAAAAATGTTGGCGATCGCCCCATGCCAGGTTTAGAAGAAATTCAATCTTTCCCCAATTTTTCTGCTTACGCATTTCCTACAGAACCACTACTATTCTATAAGTCTCTTCCTCAACCGTTGAATTATCGACATTGGAGCGATACCAAGTTGCTGGAGAAATTTCAGCCCGATATTATCGTGGTTGAAGAAGCAGCCCAAATGAGAGGTTTATACTCATTTTTCTTACAAGGTTATGGTCGTCCAATCGGCACTCAATACGCAAAACGAACAGGCACGCCAATAATATCACTCTTCCATACAGATATTGTTGCGTATATCAAATATTACTTTGGAGAGCGATTTTTCAATTTGGTTCGTCCCATCGTTCCCGTTTTAGTCAAGCAATTTAGTGAGTCTTATGACTTCAATTACTTTTCTTCTAAAGAACAACTGACTAAATACGAAGAACTGAAATGCCAGCGCGCTGAATACGTCGCTTATCAAGGTATCGATTGCGAAAAATTTCACCCGCGAAACATTTGTTACGATCCTATTCCTAACGATAACCGACCAACTCTGTTGTTTGTCGGACGCATTACCCCGGAAAAGAATGTCAACCAATTGCTTGATATCTTTCCAGTCATAGCTGCGAAAATTCCTGATGTCCATCTGGTAATTGTTGGTAGTGGCCCGCTAGATGAAGAGATCCGCGAGCGTGCTAAAAAGTTTGGATCGGGTATTACTATATGGGGTGAGTCTCACGGTACAGAACTTCTAGGTTGGTTTGCTAGAGCGGATGTTTTTGTCAATCCCTCCGTCACCGAGAACTTCTGCACGACAAATAACGAAGCATTAGCATCTGGAACTCCTCTGGTTGCTGTTGTTGCACCTTCAACTTCAGAACAGGTATTTCCTGGTCGGAATGGCTTCCTTGCCCAACCTAACAATCCTACAGATTTTGCCCAAAAGGTAATTGCGATTTTGGAAAATCCCGGTTTGAAAGCAGATATGACTAGACACGCTCGCCCCTCTATACTCGAGTTTGATTGGTCAGCGTGTATGCAGAAATTTGAACACAAACTTTACCAAATCGTTGAAAGAGCGCAGAAGGTGAAGGTAGGTACAAGCAGTATAAGAGGATAACGATCGCAAATATGACGATCGCTAGTATTCTAAATACTAGCGATCGTTTATCCTGAGCAGTACAATTTTTGTGAAAAATTCTGTAAAATTATCATAAATTTTCAGTGAAATTACTGCTATAACTTTTAACAAATATGTTACTTGCCGTATTATCTTGATGTCATACTACGGTTAAAAAGTAATTTTTATGACATACGCACAGAAGTTATCAGTGTCTCTGCTTGGATCAGCTTTAATTGCCTTGGGCACAGGGCAAATAGCACAAGCAGTATTATTAGTTGAATCAGAGTCAGCAGTGGTAAATCTTGATGCTCAAGAAGTAACATTCACTGTAAACTTTAATAGAGTGCCAGATTTTTTCACAGTCGATCAATTTGATAGACAAGCCGATTCTTTTCAATACTATATTGACCCGAGTGGGGAATTGCCTATTTTTAGACCGCTCTCTGCCTATAGTAACCTTTCTTCAATTATTCGCGGAGAAGAAATTAATGTTGCAGGTGACATTCGGATACGTGATGTGTTCTCAGTTGGGTCATTTGAACCAAATTCAGGAGGTTGGGGTAAGATTCGGGGTTCAGTACCATACAGCCTTGATGGCACTGTGCTGAAATTTTCAGCACCTCTGCAATTTATTGGTGATTCAGACGGTTTGTTTAGCTACCAATTGCTTTTAACTGAGTTTGGCGGATCTTCCGATAGTGTAGAGAATAAGTCTACTATTGCCAGTGTTCCCGAACCTAATTTTGCATTGGGTGCATTAACTTTTGGAGCCTTAAGTGTAGGTTTACGACGGAAACGTAAACATAAATTAGCTCCTAGTCCTGTAAATCAATACGATTCAGTTAAGGCTTAATTCCCTAACCCATTAAAAAAGAGGAAACTATACCAATAATGTTCAGTAGAGACGTTGCAATGCAACGTTTCTACAATTAACGTAAACTAGTTTTAGCACTATGCCACTCGTGCAAAATCGGCATAGTAAACAATCCCCACGCCAAACCCGTAGTTAACCCAAAAGGCGTAACCAGATAGTTATTAAAATTCCACAAACCGAAAATCTGTGCTGCTAATTCCAAAGGATAAGCCATCATCAGCACACTTGCGATCGCCACACCACTCCAGCCATACTGACTTAACCAGTAAAATCCTTTACCAGCAGTTACGCCGTACAACAGACGAGTAATTAGCAAACCCGTGACAGTGCCGTAGCAGCGCATACACACAGCCATAATAAACGGTGGTGCTAAATCTAACCCCATCTCTGGTTGCGGACAGACATGATTACCCATGAAATAAATGATGTCCGCAATTCCAGGAAGCAAAGACACTCCAGACGCAGCCAAAAAGGGAGCAATCGGCGGGCCAAAAACCATCCCTACCAACAAGAAATCAGCTATAAAACTTACCCAATTAACCTGCAACTCTTCACTAAAAGCTACTCTTGTCATCTTCCTTTCTTCGCGCCCTTTGCGTCTTCGCGGTTTATTTTCTTAACGTACCTTATTTACATAAGGACTTGTTAACTTATCCAACTGCTGAATCAACAGACTCAAGAATAACCCTACATCTGTCACCACACCCACTGATTCTACAGAACCGCGATCGCTTAACTTAGTCACTACAGCTGGATTAATATCGACACATACCATTTTCACACCCGCCGGGGTCATATTTCCCACACCAATGGAGTGCAGCATCGATGACAGCATTAAAATCATCTCTGCACCTTCTAGGTGTTTGGCATATTGCTCTTGTGCTTGAATCAAATCCATTACGGTATCAGGCAAAGGCCCGTCATCCCGAATGGAACCCGCAAGCACAAAAGGTACATGATTGTGGACGCACTCATACATCACGCCACTTTTAATTGCTCCCGCCTCCACAGCTTTGGGAATGCTGCCATGACGACGGATACTATTAATTACCTTGAGGTGATGGCGGTGTCCTCCATGTACGGCGACACCCCGCTTCATGTCTACACCCAAGGAAGTGCCCATGATATTTTGCTCGATGTCGTGAACTGCGATCGCATTACCACCCAGCAGTGCTTGTACATATCCTTCTCGAATCAGTTGCGCCAGGTGTTCGCCGCCACCAGTGTGAATTACCACAGGGCCAGCCGTGACAACTACTTTACCACCAGCATCGCGGATTTTACGCAATTCCCAAGCCACTTGCTCAACGACTAATTCCACGCGCCGTTCGCTAGAAACTCCCGCCGACATAAAGCTGAATTCTTGGGTGCTGCGGAGTTCCCGCGATTCAGTTTTGCGGATGGTGCGAATACCTAAAACATCTACAATTACCTGTTCGCCAACTTTTAAATCACGGAGGATTTTACATCGAGCAACTAAACCTGTGGGAGTTTCAGTAATGGCGATCGCGCCATCCATCCGCTGATTTTCTACCTTCACCCACTGACTATTAATTCGCACTTCCGTGGGATAAATTGTACTGACGTAGAAATCATCGGGCGCAACGCCATCTTGAATTACTGGCTCTAGTTTGGCATCTCGCTCATCATGGGGTAAATCTACAGCACCCAAATCAATCAATCGGGAGATAATTTCTTCCATCACCTCATGGGATGGTGCTGATACCCTCACCTCGGCGGCTGAAGTACTTTGCCGTTGTTCTCCCAAGTTGAAATTCAGGACTTTGAAACTTCCGCCAGCATCTATAATCAAATCCAAAGCACGGTTAATTAAGCCAGCATCTAGCAAATGTCCTTCCATGCGAATGACGCGGCTTTCTACCGAGACATTGGCATGAATTTCATCCCTAACTGGTTCTGTAACCCGCAAAGTTAAGCATTTAGCTGCACCACCAGCTTTGAGAAATTCCGTAAGTGGTGTTTCCAACACTTGGAAACCTGCATCCTGAAGGCGGGTTTTCAAAGCATCACTCGTCTTGTTCATGATGACGATGCTATCCACATTCACCGCATTACAAGCGAAGTTGACTGCATCAGCCTCTTCAATTGCAATTCGCTTTTCTGGTGCGACTCGCATTTCAATTAAGCGATTGGAGTAAGAATCAAAAGCGCCGGGATAGTATAGCAAATAGCCATTTGCTAAGGGACAAAAACAGGTATCTAGATGATAGAAACGTTCGTCTATTAATCGCAGGGATAGCACCTCAATATCCAGCCATTTAGCTAGATAAGGGTGAGAATCTAATTCCGAGCGGAAACCGTATCCCGCCCATAACCAGCGTCCTTCTCGATCCAGCAGTGCGTCTCCTGCTCCCTCAAAGGGCAAATCTTTGGGAAGTTCATTGACTGTATAACCATTTGCCTCAAACCATTGCTTGAAGAAAGGCTCCTCTCCCTGACGTTCTTTGTGCAAAAAGCGACTGAGGACGACATTATCGCCCAGAACTAAGCCAGCGTTGGCAGTAAAAACCAAATCAGGCCAGCCTTTTTCAGGTGGTACTAAATCTACAATGGCGTGTTGTTTGAGGATTTGATGTAGTCCCTGCCACTGTTCCACGGCGCGATCGCGCGATGACTTGTGAATATTCCCTTCCATCCAAGGATTAATCACATAGTCCACATCGTAGTGGTCAGGAGGGCACATTAAAAAGCGAATCCGGGAAGTCATAAAAATCTTACAAGCGTTTTATATGCTACAAGCTTACTTTGAATACAGACTTTTGTTTTTTTACAGGTAAAATCTGCTACTAAAGCATCTATCTTTTGATAGTTGAAGACTTTATCAAGCCTTCGCTCTCAATTCTATTACTGGAACATGGTAATAATACCAATTCAAAATTCAAAATCAAGAAAGCCTGATTTAATTTAGGTTTCCAAGAAAGTGGGGCCACTGGGGGCGTATTAGAGGGCGAAGCAACTAGATCGAATTCATCGGCATTAGCACCAAAATCTTTGTCAAATGCTCTGAAATTCACAGTCTATAGTATGCTATTAACAAGCAACTAACCACTATGTTCGGCAAGTAAAGTTAAGCGAACGATTTTCCCAGCGTTCGCTTTTAACTTTCACCAACACCCGTGGCTTGAATAGCACGCTTGTTAAGCTGAAGGGTAGGTAGCATAAGGATGCTCCAGAGGCAGAGGTATGCAGAGGGCATGAAGAAGAGACAAGGTAGACGAAGAAGAGAGGGGGAAGACTTGGGAGAGAGTTGTTCAATAATTCCCCCTTGTCCCCTTGTCCCCTTGTCCCCTTGTCTCCCCTTCCCCCCTGCCCCCTCAAGCAGTCACTATATAAGACGAATCGATTGCTGCTACACGCCCTGCATCTACCAAAGCTTGATACACTATCGCCGCTACCTCACCGCGTGTAGCATCGCGGGTAGGATTGAGTTGTTTCAGGTTTGGGTAATTGACGATAATTTCCTTGTCTATAGCTTTTACTACCTCATCCTTGGCATATTCAGGAATCTTGGCTTGGTCATCGAAAACTTTGATAGTTGCCGTACCATCACTAGATAACCCCAATCCATTCACCAGAGAGACAATCACTTGCACGCGCTGGATATTTTTGTTGGGACTAAAGGTATTGTCGGGAAAACCAGAGAGAAATAAACCCTGATATGCCTGCTGAATTACCTTAGATGCCCAGAAGTCTGCTGGTACATCTTTGAATTTGATCGCTGCACGGCTTGGTGGTGGGTTGAAAGCTTTTACCACTATTGCCGCGAATTGTGCCCGTGTCATTGTCGCATCGGGTTTAAATGTGCGATCGGGAAAACCATTAACTATCCCCAATTTGACTAATTCCCGAATAAACCCACCTGCCCAATGATTAGCAATATCGGTTAATTCAATAGCAGGGGTTGGAGTTGGAGTTGGAGTTGGCGTTGGAGTTGGCGTTGGCGTTGGAGTCGGTGTTGGAACCGAACTATCTGCAAACTCTATGTTTCCGGTAACTTTAGACGCATCTATTTTATTTCCTAGAGAAATCAGCTTGTTGGAACTGACATTTTGCAAATCAAATTTACCGTTATTGCGTAGAGTATTGCCCCCCGGATTATTGATACTGCCGATATCCGGTAGAGCAGTTCCAATCACTGTGATCCCATCATCAGTATTATTTTCACAGACATTATTACGTAATACGGGACGAGCGCTACCAGAGATGACAATCCCAGAACGGTTTTCATAAATTCTGTTATCTCGAAGGATGGGTGATGCAGTATCGCTAATGGCAATGCCAAAACCTGTTTTAGAGTAGGTGTTATTTTCGATTTGACCTTTAGAATTTTTAGCGATCGCAATTCCATTAGCTGCATTCTCACTGAACACATTACCTAGAATCACTGGGTTAGCATCGCCTGTAGCAAATACTCCCTCCCGCTTATTGTTGATGAAGGTGCTATTAGCAACAGTAGGGGCAGTTGATTCAATCCAAACACCACTACCACGACTAGCCAAATTTGTTACAGTCACTCCTCGGAGTTCAGCTTTATCTAGCAGTACAAATGTGACATTCTGACCCGCAAAAGTACGGCTTAGGTAAGTACCACTTCCTTCAATCAAAATGCCATTGCCTTTATTGGTTTCATTACCCACCACTGTCACACCAGATGGAACTGTTAACGGAAAGACTTCACCGCTAGCAGCATTGTAATTACCATTTGCTAGTTGAATTTTGGTATCAACAGTAGCTACCTTCAGGGCTTGCGTAATAGTTTTGAAAGGGGCTTGTTGAGTACCTGGGTTGGTATTGCTACCTGATACTGGATTTACGTAAAAAGTTTGAGTCATATTTATACTTTAATAAAATACATAGCTATCCTAGCGCTAACCATGAAAATGAGTAGCGGTCGATGCATTAAGTAGCTGAAATTACTGAACAGTACAAAGTTAAAAAATTATGCAAACACTTCTGGTGTTACAATACGTTCGCTCTGAGTGACAAACAAATCATAAATGAAATTCCAAAGACTCCACAAAGCTACCTTACAAAGTCACCAAAGACCCCAAGAAATATCCAAGTTGACACCTCGATACTTTCCTATCCAGAGTAAACAGACATCAAAGAAGCCTCTCACCCAAGAACAAATAGATAATCAAGCCTTCCAAATTCAAAAAATGGAGGCTACAAAATTAGAGATCCAGGCAAAATATGGCACGATAACGCCAGAAGGACAGGAACGCTTGGGTGTATTGCAAGCTAAGATGAATAACTTCTGGATGCAGAAAAAAGAAAGTAGCAAGAATCAGCCTAACCTGTTAGAAATCCCTGATTTATTTACAAGGCGTGAAACACATTTAGCACAACAAATTCAGCCACAACTTACAATTGGGCAACCTGAAGATAAGTATGAGCAGGAAGCAAATAGGGTAGCCACAGATGTCGTAAGCCAAATGCATGAACCGCAGAGTAAGGATATTCCTATTCAGACGGCTTCTAAACTAAAACATCAGGTTGGTGTAAGCGATAAGAGAACAGCTTCAAGTGAATCGGGTAATGTAGTAAATACAGTAGATGGGATACAGGGTAAGGTAACTCAGACAGATGGAGATGTTATCCAGCTTCTTGGCGTTCAAGATATAATTAAAAAGTTTCAACAGATAGGACAAGAAAATAAAGTTTCAACTGACTCACAACCGTCGCTGAGTGATATAGGCGTTAAAGATAAGATTAAAAAGTTTGAACAGATAGGACAAGAAAATAAAGATTCAACTGACTCACAACCGTGGCTGAGTGATAAGAAAAAACCAACAACAGATCCGATAGCGAATAAGTCTATCAAAGCAGAGGAAGAGACGCAACAGTTAGAAACCGAGTCTGGATCGAGCATTGATACAGATTCACAAGCCTCAGATTTTCGACCTCAAGAATCAAAGGAAGAGGTGAAATCAGAAGATGAAATACCAAGTACCTCTTCTGAATCAGAAACAACCTTATTTGATATCAATCGAGAGGTTGAGAAAAATTTAAATAAAATAGCAGACTATCTTTTTTCGGAATATAAAAAAGAAAAAGAAGAGAATCCAGATAATTTTAGATCAAAACATGATTTTCAACTTGACTACGACGATATAATGCAATTTTCACCAAAATTAGTAACTGATTTACTGTCAAGAAAAATCCAATATGGAATCACTAAAATTACTCCTTTAAGCGATGAAGAAATCATAAAAATTATAGAAAAAACTAAGGAAAAAATTAAGTTAAAAAAAGAAAGTGAACAGTTAAGAAAAGACCATAAAACTTTCATAACCAATATTAAATTTAATTCATTTACTGTATATCGTAGTGATAAAAAATCTCCTAAACTAACTCTAAAATATCATCTAAAAGAAACTCAAGATATTCTTGAGCGTGGAGATATTACAGAAGCACGAAAAAAAATACCTGATTTGCTGCAAAACCCTAATAAGGTTGTCTCTCGCTTGAGTGATGATGAGGTTCGAGGTCTCATGCAAAAGTTTCTATCGCAGCATCTCAAGAAGTCAACGAACATAAACATACTAAAAAGCAAAGTAGAAGAGCAAACTAAACCAGAGATACCAGAAAGCAAAGTAGAAGAGCAAACTAAACCAAAGACAACCGGGAAAGAACGCTGGAATAAACTGAAGAAGATAGTAAGAACAGATTCATCTTTACCTCAAATAAAAGGTAAATCTAAAAGTTTAAATTTTATGAGACTCGACCACGAGGAAAATTATTGGTTAGAGGCGTGGGATGCACTGCATCGACCTGCTTTTAAATTAGGACATGAACATTATCACAACTGGATGAAAGAGACTGGAATCATTGAATGGCTGAATGAGCAAGACGAAAAAGACAAACAGATAAGAACGGCTTTTGAAGAGCAAAAACAACTAGAGGATGGCGAAACAAATTTTTGGGAGTGGAAAGCAAAATCAAAGTATGCTGGGAAATCTTCACCACCTCCCACTACAGAGTCTTTCTGGGATTACCTAGATCGAAAAAAAATCGAGATTCCAGGAGTCAAATACCTGGAGTCGGAAGCAGAGCGCAGACCAAGAGGAGTCACGATTAGCGGAGGTAAATGGATAGATGCCTTTGGAGATGACCTTAGCTCAAAAGGTATGATAGCTCTTGGTGCACCAAATAATGGAAATGATTGGATGATTTTTGTTCTTAGCCCTGATGGAAAGTTCTATGCTGATGCCCATAAGGAAGGGGAATATCATCATTCAAGTGCTTTAGCTGGCATCCCAGTTAAAGGTGCTGGTGCCATTCAGGTTATAAATGGCAAACTTGAAGCGATCACAGATAAAAGCGGTCACTATAAGCCTAACATGCATCAGATGTATACGACTTTAAAACATTTGGAAAAATTAGGTGTAAACCCTGAAACTTATATGGTCTATACAAGAGATTTGGGGGACATGCAAGGTGACAAATGGATTGAAAAATATGAAAACAGTGATGGATTCAAAGAATACCGCAAACAGCAGCAAGAGAACGTAAATACAATAGAGCAGAGAAGAAAGAGGGAAAAAGCCTCACGGGGAAAGTAGTAGTTATAGCAGTTGCCAGGTAGGTTAGTAGAGAAACTGAACGTCAAACCCCGATAGCAAAAGACTTTTAAGCCTGTTGCCTATTCTTTGTTACCTGCTATAGTTTTGAGAACTGTACTTGGTTCACTGATGATAGACGAAAACTCCCTTTCCTACAAAGTCAGGGAGTTAGCAAAGTTGTATATTCTCTTCAACTGAAAAAGCCTGTCTTCCTATTAATACGGCCACTTCCAGTCCCGAATTTCCGGCATATCATCGCCGTACTTATCAATATATTGCTTATGTTCGATCAATTTGTCTTGCAAATGCTGCTTGACATAAGCTGCCCTATATCCCAATTTTGGTACGCGCTCAATTACGTCCATTACTAAATTACTGATTCCCAGCCTCCAGGCTGGGAACCCATTCTGGGAGACTCTGCCTCCAGTAGCTTGACAAGAGGCAGAGCCTCTTTTAGATACATTCCCAGACTCCAAGCTGGGAACAAGACAACACAAGCCTTTAGGCTTTTCTTACTGCCATTCATTACTTTGAGATTTTTGACGCGCGAATTCAATCAGTAAGATGTGAAAATTACAACGGAGATCGAGAGTGAACCTTGGGGTGAAAGGTTCTTTCAAGTTACAGACCCCAACGATGTCGTGATTCAACTCATCCCGTGAATCGCCGAAAACATAGGAGAAACAGTATGAACTATGCCCCACCACCTGCGATAAAGATAAACCTCCGCCCTGCTAGCTTTGCTGATTTGGATTTATTGCGCCACTGGGATGAGCAACCTCATGTAGTTAACTCCGATCCTAACGATGACTGGGGCTGGGAAGTACAACTTGAACGCACTCCCGAATGGAGAGAGCAATTGATTGCTGAAATTGATGGTCGTCCCATCGGATTTATTCAGATTATCGATCCAGCACATGAGGATAGCCATTACTGGGGTGATGTGACGGCGAATCTTCGTGCAATTGATATCTGGATTGGGGAAGAAACTGATTTGGGTAAAGGCTATGGAACACAAATGATGCGGCTTGCACTTGCTCGATGTTTTGCCGATCCCCAAGTGACGGCTATACTTATCGATCCGCTAGCCAGTAATACCCGCGCTCACCGCTTCTATGAACGCTTTGGCTTCAAATTTATCGAGTATCGACGGTTTGGTGACGATGAGTGCTTTGTTTATTGCCTGAGTCGAGCAGATTGGCATGGTGAAAGTGAAATTAGCTGAATCACCAGATGAGGAACAATTCAATCAACGACCGCCCGAATTCAATCAACGACCGCCCGAATTCAACAAACGATCGCCCGAATTCAATCAACGACCGCCCGAATTCAATAAACGATCGCCCGAATTCAACCAACGACTGTTTGAATTTAATATAACGTGAGTTCGACAGACCTTTCGCGGACAGCCTCCCTTTCCTAAAAAGCGAACGCGTAGCGTCTGGGTAAGGAGAGGGAGGAGAACGAGAAAAGAAAAGTTTTTGCTTCCCTCTCCTGGTAGGAGAGGGGCTGGGGGAGAGGTCAAAATAGCACTCGTCGAACTCACGTTAAAGAAAGGCTTGTCGCTTCACAAGGAGAGAGGTGATTCAAGGATTTTTGCAAGAGGTCTACTTATACCAATTTAAAAAAAGAATGCAACAGATACATACTCCCAAACCTTTGTTATGTCTGGTTTTCTTAATTTTGAATTTTGAATTTTGAATTGATATTATTTCCTATTTAGAACTTACGCAAAACTGCACATTGTAGGGGTAATTCATGAATTGCCCCTACCTGAAAATAAAGATTTTGGTTATTGTTTGCGTAAGTCCTCCGATTAATAAGGCCACTTCCAGTCCCGAATTTCCGGCATATCATCGCCGTACTTCTGGATGTATTGCTTATGTTCGATCAGCTTATCTTGCAAATGCTGCTTGACATAAGCTGCCCTATATCCCAATTTTGGTACGCGCTCAATTACGTCCATCACTAAATGGAAGCGATCGAGTTCGTTAAGAACAACCATATCAAAGGGGGTGGTGGTAGTTCCTTCTTCCTTGTAGCCGCGCACATGCATCTGATCGTGGTTAGTATGACGATAGGTTAAGCGATGAATCAACCAGGGATAGCCATGAAAAGCAAAGATAATGTGTTTATCTGTGGTAAAAATCGTGTCAAAGTCTTTTTCGCTTAAACCGTGGGGATGTTCGCTTTTTGGCTGTAGTGTCATTAAATCGACTACGTTCACCACCCGCACTTTTAAATCTGGAAAGTGCTGGCGCAGAATATCCACAGCCGCCAAGGTTTCTAAGGTGGGAATATCCCCAGCACAAGCCATCACTACATCTGGATCGCCGTCTTTGTCGTTACTTGCCCATTCCCAAATACCGATGCCTTTAGTGCAGTGCTTGATAGCAGCATCCATATTTAGGTATTGCAATGCTGGTTGCTTTCCGGCAACGATAACGTTGACATAATTGCGGCTTCTCAGGCAGTGATCGGTTACTGATAGCAAAGTGTTGGCATCGGGCGGCAAATACACCCGAACGATCTCTGCTTTTTTGTTAACTACATGGTCAATAAAACCGGGGTCTTGGTGGGAAAAACCGTTATGGTCTTGTCGCCAAACGTGAGAGGTGAGTAGGTAATTGAGGGAAGCAATCGGTCTACGCCAGGGAATATGTCTAGTCGTTTTCAACCATTTGGCATGCTGATTGAACATCGAATCAACGATGTGGATAAACGCCTCGTAGCAAGAGAAAAACCCGTGGCGTCCGGTGAGGAGGTAGCCTTCTAACCATCCTTGACAATTAGTTTCGCTGAGAATTTCCATCACCCGACCGTCGGAGGAAAGGTGGTCATCTTCGGGGAGGATCTGGGCTGCCCAATCCCTGTCTGTCGCTTCTAGCACAGCGCCCAAGCGATTCGATACCGTTTCGTCGGGGCCGACGATGCGGAAGTTGCGGCTTTCTTGGTTAAGTTGCATGATATCCCGCAGGAATTTTCCGGCAACTTGGGTAGCTTCAGCGATCGCTTGCCCTGGTTTGAGAACATCTACGGCATAGTCTCGAAAGTCGGGCATTTTCAGGTCACACAGCAAAAGACCGCCATTAGCGTGGGGATTGTCACCCATGCGTCGATGCCCCTTGGGAGCCAGTTCTGCTAATTCGGGAATCAGCTTACCGTTGCTGTCGAAGAGTTCTTCTGGTTTGTAACTCTTCATCCAATCTTCTAAGAGTTTCAGGTGTTCTGGCTGTTTGGCGATGTTGCCAAAGGGAACTTGGTGCGATCGCCAAAAACCTTCTGTTTTTTTGCCATCAACTTCCTTGGGCCCTGTCCACCCTTTAGGGGTTTTCAAGACAATCATCGGCCACTGAGGACGTTCGGTGAAACCATGTACGCGGGCTTCTCTTTGGATACTTTGAATTTCGGCGATCGCTATATCTAGAGTCGCCGCCATTTGCTGGTGGACATCTGCGGGATCGTCACCTTCGACAAAGTAGGGCTTGTAGCCGTAGCCGACAAATAAGCTTTCCAATTCCTCACGACCGATCCGTGCCAATACTGTTGGGTTAGCAATTTTATACCCATTCAGGTGCAGGATCGGCAGTACAGCTCCATCATGTACGGGGTTAAGAAACTTGTTGGAATGCCAGCTAGTTGCTAAAGCACCTGTTTCCGCTTCGCCATCTCCGACAACAGCAGCAACAATTAAATCAGGGTTATCAAAGGCAGCACCATAAGCGTGGACGAGGGCATAACCTAATTCCCCGCCTTCGTGGATCGAACCAGGAGTTTCCGGTGCAACGTGGCTGGGAATACCACCAGGGAAAGAGAATTGTTTGAAGAGTTTCTGGATTCCTTCAGCATCTTGGGAAATGTTATGGTAGTACTTGGTGTAAGTTCCTTCTAGGTAGGTGTTAGCTACCAGTCCAGGCCCTCCATGACCAGGCCCAGCAATGTAGATTGTGTTGAGGTCATATTTTTTGATAACCCGATTTAGGTGAGCATAAATCAAGTTCAGCCCTGGCGTTGTTCCCCAGTGACCCAAGAGCCTCGGTTTGACGTGTTCCAGCTTTAAAGGTTCTCTTAGTAGCGGATTGTCTAGTAGATATATTTGCCCAACCGAAAGATAGTTCGCTGCACGCCAGTAGGCGTTTATCTTCTGTAATTCTTCATCTGTTAAAGGCTTTGTTTGTGGAGGACTGGCTAATGTCATTTCGACACTCCATTACAAAAGGATTTTGACGGATTCACCAGTATGTAATCTTACTTATTTTCAAGATGATGGCCATCTAACCGATGATGAATTTTTTCAGCCTTTGTGCCTAAATTCCTTAGCTCATCGCTGGGTGCTAAACATGGCTGAAATACTCAAATTACGTATAGTACTTATGTACGATATGTAAGTTCTAGTTATGTAAAAACTCTAAAGACATAATGAACTAGATTGTGTAAAACTGAACAGTTGTTTTTGAAATTTTGGAGTTTAGGGATGTCGAGCGATCGCCTGAGCCACCTTGAGAACATTCTGACCCGTTATCGTCAACAGGTGTCAGGTAAAGAATTGACGTTGACAACGACTCCCTATGAAGACAAGGAGCGAATTAAGTTGCAGATCGCCGACATAAAAAAAGAGATGCAGCCGTATGAACAACAGTACTGGGAGATTCTATCAGAGCAGTCAGGATCTATCGAATTTTCAGAACCAGAGGCACAGTTTGTAGTTGCAGAAATTGTGAACCAAGTTCATAAAATTGAGATAAGCTCACCTAGCTATCCTGATGAAGCCCTTATAATCTTGAGAGAAATCCGAGATAAACTAAATCAGCCAGATAAATCAGCAGCAGCAAAGCTCAAAGGAGTAATTTCTTTAATCCCCCCTTTTGTGGGAATTTATTACGAAGCGGAGCTAGATACAGAAAACTTCTTGCGTAACCATTTTCCAAATTTTATTAGCTTGATTAACAGAGCAATGAAAAAAAAACAGATTCTTTAAATTATAGTGAACACCACTTCAGTAGTTTAAGCACTACTTCAAACTCAAATATAGAATTCTCAAATAAATTTAAAGATTTTCTTGATGATACTGGAATAAAGTTTGCACATCGAAATCGTGAAACTATTTCTCTAAATGATTTATTTGTCTTCCCTAATTTAAAAGTTATAAAAGAATCGTTAGAAGGAATATCATCAAATATTTCAGGTGAAAAGCTACTAGAATATGATAGCCGTATCCTTATTTTAGGAGATGAGCAGTCAGGCAGAACTACTCTTGCCAAAAAAATCTGCCTAGATGCTCTTTCTTTTGGATTCTTACCTTTACTAGTTGACGGGGCAAATATAAAAAGTTCTAGGATTGAGGAACAAATTGCAAAGTTAGTTTCAGATACATATCATTTCATATCAGCAGAAGAATTTATTAATAAATCTAATGTTATTTGTATTGTTGATGATATATCAGCAGTCAAACTTAATCAGAAGGGTAAAAGTAAATTTCTAGCAAGTATTAATTCAATTTTTTCTCGCACTATTCTGTTTGCTGAGGAATCTTTTAGATTTGCGGTACCTGATTTTGCAGATCTTGATGATTATAAAAAATTAGAAATTCTTCCTTTTGATAATGTCCATCGTGCCAAACTAATTGAGAAATGGGTTGCACTAGACTTAACTGAAGAAACAGACGATCAGCAGATTTGGGCAAAGATAGATGAACTGCGTCTCCATGTAGACTCGCTTGTACGCAAGAATGTAGTTCCAGCAAAACCATTCCACATTTTGATGCTTCTTCAGTCTTTCGAGACAATGACTACACAGAGACTTGAACTGACTGCTTACGGACACTGTTATCAATATTTGATCTACCAAGCCCTAGAGCGTGTTCATGTAAAACAAACTGAGATTGATACATACCTCAATGTTTTATCAGAACTTGGGGGAGCAATTTTAGAGTCTTCCTCTGAAAGTCTTGATGACTCTGGCTTAAATGTATTTTTTAAAAATTACTCAAATAATTTTCTTACAGTTGATCGAGACAAAGTAATTAGAGATTTAGTCAGTTCATTTATTCTGCAACTATCAGAGGCTGGTCTAAAGTTTCGTTACCGTTATCTGTTTTACTTCTTTGCAGCAAAAAAATTGGCAGATTCTCTTCATCGAGGAGAAGAAGCTAAAAAGAGAATAAAACATTTAGTAAATACGATTCATCTTGAGAAGGCATCAAACATAGTTCTGTTTCTTACGCACCATTCCAAAGATCCGTGGATTATTGAGGAGATTTTACTTTCTGTTATGGATATTTTTTCTGATGAAAAAGAAGTGACGCTAGAAGCAAGTTCTTTATCTTTTCTTCAAGATTTTGTTCAAGAAATACCTGACCTTGTTTTAGAGAATCGTGACGCAAGGCAAGAACGATTAGAAGATGATAGACAAAAAGATTTTATTGAACAACATGAAGATCAGAATAACCTTGTAGATGACGACAAAGACGTAGAAGAATTCATGATAAAGGTGAACAAAGTATTTAGAGCAATTGAAGTCTGCGGACAAATTTTAAGAAATAGACTTGGCTCTCTGGAGCGAAACTCTCTAGAGTTTATCTATGAAGAATCACTTTTGGTTTCACTAAGATTTCTTAGCGTCTTTCTAAAATTTTCGGAATTCGTGCGAGAAGAGTCAATCAGGAAAATTCAAAAAATATTAGAACAAAAACCAAATCTTCACGACTCAAAAATTATTCAGGAAGTCAAGTCTTTTTACTTAGGAATTAATTATAACGTTATTTTGGGGATGCTTTACAAAATTGGGTTTTCTCTAGGTTCTGCCAAAGGTCGTGACATCTATACTAAAGTAACTGAAAGCAACTATAAGCCTTCATTCTGCTTGATTCAAGAAATCATTGAATTACAGTTTGAAAAAAAATTAGATACTCATAAGATTGATAAATTGCACTCTGAATTCTCCAAAAATCCTGTTTGCGATCGTTTATTGAAACAGATTATTTTACGCCACTGTTATATGCATGATATAGGATATAAGGATCGTCAAAAACTAGCAACCAAGCTTAATATTTCAATGCACGATCAGCGTTCAATTTTGCTCGCATCAAAAATAACTCAAGATTAATTTGTTATTCACACAAAAATAAAATGCTGTGAAGCTATGGTCAAGCAATAACAACAATTTAATAACAATGAATAATCTAATTATTAACTTCCAATAACCCAGGCGGTGGCGTAATTTCAATACGACCAGATGGCAAGTCTACCACTGGTGCGATCGCTTCTACAAATGGAATCAAAACAGTCTTTTGCTTTTTGTCATTTGTTATTTGTCCTTTGTCAGTGGTAAAAGATGGGTGTAATTTTACTTCTAGCAAATCATTGCCGGCAGGGATGATGTCTACCACCGTACCTACGAGTTCGCCAGATGCTTGCATAAAGACTTCTAAGCCAATCAAATCGAGGACATGATATTCATCTTCGCCTAATTGGGGGCGATCGCTTGCTGGTACCATTAATTTACAACCGCGCAAGGCCTCTGCGCGATCGCAATTTTCCACGCCAGCTAATTTGATTACATACAAGTTTTTATTACTGATATAACGTCCTGTTAATAATTCGATTGGTTGCGGTTCTGTGTCACCTGAACACAACAACCAACGTTTTCCCGGTACTTCAAATCTTTCGGGAAAGTCTGATACAGGATAAACCCGTAATTCTCCAGACAATCCTTGAGGGGCAACAATCTTACCAATTTCTAACCAATTATCTAATTTGTCATTTGTCATTTGTCATTTGTCATTTGTCATTTGTCATTTGTCATTTGTCATTGGTCATTGGTCATTGGGCATTGGGCATTGGGCATTGAGTATGGAGATTGAATCTTCAATTTTGAATTTTGAATTTTGAATTGATTTCTCCCCTGCTCCAACTCATTACTCATTACTCATTACTCCTCTGCTCCCCTGCCCCTCTGCCCCTCTGCCCTTAATCAGGCAGTCACAGCCGCACGCTGATAAGCTTCTTCGGCCACTTTTGCTAAACGTTGCATAGCAGTGGCTATCTCTTCATCTGTACCTGTAAGACTGATGCGGAAACATTGGTGCTTGTGCGCCCACTCTTGGTCTAAACCGGGGAAGAAGGTACTTCCAGGGACAATAATCACACCTACTTGCTTAACTAGCTGGTAAAATTTCCAATCACTCATGGGTAAATCCTGTAACCACAACCAAGCAAAAATTGCTCCTTCACCGCGATGGAGATACCAAGGTAAATCCTTGGGCATCGCTTGTTCTAAGCTGGTTTCTAAAACGGTAAATTTATTTTGGTAAAAGGGACGGATGACAGTGTGAGAAATTTCCACTAAAGCACCAGAATTGATTGCATAAGCTGCGATCGCTTGGCCGTAACGTGAAGAATGGAGACTCATATTTGCTTGGAAACACTCCAGCACTTCAATCCACTTTTCATCACCAATAGCTATACCAATTCTTTCTCCTGGTAATCCGGCTTTCGATAAACTCATGCAGTGGAGGATGTTATCACCGAACACTGGTGTCATTTCGGTAAAGTTTAATGCTGGGAAGGGAGGCGCATAAGCCGAGTCAATTAACACGGGTAAATTATAAGGCGCAGCTAGGGCGGCAATCTTTTTCACCTCATCATCCGTGAGGACGTTACCAGTGGGATTACAGGGGCGAGAGAAGAGAACACAACCCGTATTTTCTGTAATCGTAAGTTGGCTGAAGTCGGGGCGATATTTAAATCGGTGAGCAGCCGCATCAATATCGAGAGTTGGTTTGTAGGCAGTTAAGGCTTTTGGAACTAAGCAAATGCCACCGTAACCTGTGTAGTCAGGGCTGAGGGGTAAAACGATTTGTTTTAACTCGCCGCTTGGGGTGTAGCCACCGAAGGTATTGGCAGCGTAGAAGTAGAGGGTTTGACTACCGGGGGTGATGAGGATATTGCGATCGGTTAATTTTAACCCGTAGCGTTTGTTAAAATCGTTGGCGATCGCTTCAACGAATGGTGCATAGCCCTGGCTTGAACCGTAGCGGCAAACTACCTCACCATATTCTGGACTAGCCAAAAGTTGTGCAGTACAATCCCGCCATAATTGCTCTACCTCTGGCAAAATCAACGGATTACCAGCACTCAAATTAATAAACTGTTGCCCTGCACCCGCTCGTAATGTTTCGATAATATCCTTCATGATTGCTCTGACGCCAGTCAGGTTGGACATTTGAGCGCCAATTTGAGTTAGGGCAGGATTCATAAGCTGTGACAAAATATATTAATTTAGGGGTGGACAAATTATTTGGGGTTTGCTGCTGACATCCAGTTTACATCGTTGCCAAAACAGCTGTTGCCGCCTTTAACCAATCTAGCCAGAGAATGACATTTTAACAAAGGTAATAATATTTATCGTTATAGCCGCGATCGTGCTTAGTAAATACGATGAAGTAATACAAAAGTTTATCATGCGTTCAATGCCTGTGAGAAAACTGGGGAGTAAAGAAGAGAATAGGTACAGGTTACAGGGAGCAGGGGAGGCAGGGGAGGCAGGGGAAGCAGGGGAGCAGAGGAGTAATGAGTAATGAGTAATGAGTTGGAGCAGGGGAAGAAGAATTATTGACAAATGACAAATGACAAATGACAAAACTATACAGGAGCGCTGACATTGGAAGTTAAAGCAGCAGTAGCTTACAGTGCAGGTAAGCCGTTGACGATTGAAACCGTTCAACTATCAGGGCCACAAGTCGGCGAAGTTTTAGTTGAAGTGAAAGCAAGTGGGGTTTGCCACACCGACGCTTTTACCTTATCTGGTGACGATCCCGAAGGTTTGTTTCCGGCTATTTTGGGACATGAAGGTGCTGGTGTGGTAGTGGAAGTAGGCGCTGGTGTTACCAGTCTCAAACCAGGCGATCGTGTGATTCCCCTCTACACTCCCGAATGTCGCCAATGCGAATATTGTTTGAGTTTCAAAACTAATCTCTGTCAAGCCATTCGCCTAACTCAAGGACGCGGTGTTATGCCCGATGGCACCAGTCGCTTTAGTATTGATGGGCGAATGATTCATCATTATATGGGTACATCAACTTTTGCTAACTATACAGTACTGCCAGAAATCGCCTTAGCAAAAATTCGGGAAGATGCCCCCTTTGATAAGGTTTGTTACATTGGCTGCGGTGTGACTACTGGTATTGGTGCAGTCATCAATACTGCCAAGGTGGAACCTGGAGCAAATGTTGTGGTTTTTGGTTTGGGTGGTATTGGCTTAAATGTCATCCAAGGAGCGCGGATGGTGGGGGCAAATATGATTGTCGGGGTAGATATTAATCCCAACAAACGCGCCTTGGCGGAAAAATTTGGTATGACACACTTTGTTAATCCTCAAGAAGTAGAAGGTGATTTAGTTCCCTATCTGGTTGATTTAACAAAAGGCGGTGCTGATTACAGCTTTGAATGTATCGGTAATGTCAAAATTATGCGTCAAGCATTAGAATGCTGCCACAAAGGTTGGGGTGTGAGCGTGATTATTGGTGTTGCTGGTGCTGGACAGGAAATCAGTACTCGTCCTTTTCAATTAGTAACTGGGCGCGTTTGGAAAGGTTCAGCATTCGGTGGCGCTAGAGGACGTACAGATGTGCCGAAAATTGTTGATTGGTATATGGAAGGTAAGATAAATATTGATGATTTAATTACCCATGTGATGCCCATTGAGCAAATTAATGATGCTTTTGAATTGATGCACAAAGGTGAATCAATTCGTAGTGTGGTGACTTTTTAGCTGTTAGAGGATGTTTTAAAAGGGATTTTGCTCTCGTAGTTAGCACATTAAAGTATCTCAGTACATAGCTAAACCTTAAATTGGCGTTGCACTTAACCCAATAGACCTCTTGGCAAAAGTGCTTTTTGCACTCTTGGGGAAAAGGGTGCATGTTAAAAGGGAAAGGGACAATACAGAACCTTTTCTCCTTCCCCTCGCTTCTTATCCCCTTCTTGGAACCCCACTTTCCCCTTTTCCCGACAAAAGCCAAGAAGTCTAATACAGAGGGTTAGCTTTATGACTCAACTTATAAGCGTAAACTAAATAGTTTTGACAATTGGGCTGAACCAAAAAATGTAACTGTATTGTAACGGTGGCTTTAGCTACCGTTTTTTGTTGACGTTGCAAAAGTTTACATTTAGAATAAAATCGTCAAAACCCGATAAGTATTTATTCTTATTTAAACTGAAAATTCGACATTAAATGAGTATATGTTCTTATCTTTGTCAAAAATTTAATCTTCTAGAGTTAAAGAATGTTTACAAAAATATTGATTCCTTAATATAATGAAATCAAAATTGATAAGGCAAATTGATTGTCAGAATTAATGAATGCTATTGAATTTCCCTGGCTAACAGCCATAATCCTCTTACCCTTGGTGGCTACCTTAGCCATCCCCCTAATCCCAGACAAGGAAGGTAGAACTGTCCGGTGGTATAGTTTGGGAGTTGCGATCGCCGACTTTGCACTGATGATTTATGCCTTTTGGTATAAGTACGACTTCCAGAGTTCAAGACTTCAACTTATAGAAAACTATCCTTGGATACCGCAGTTAGGTTTGCATTGGGCTGTGGGGGTTGATGGTTTATCGATGCCCTTACTGCTTCTGACAGGCTTAATAAATACCCTCGCAATATTCGCGGCTTGGAAAGTTAACACCAAGCCGCGATTATTTTATGGTTTGATGTTAGCGATGTACAGCGCCCAGCTTGGCGTATTTGTTGCCCAAGATTTGCTGTTGTTCTTCCTGATGTGGGAAATCGAGTTAGTGCCAGTTTACCTGCTAATTTCCATTTGGGGAGGACAAAACCGCCGTTATGCCGCTACCAAATTTATTCTTTACACCGCTGCTGCATCAATATTTATCTTGATTGCCGGTTTTGCAATGGCATTTTCTGGAGATACCGTCACTTTCGATATGGCGACTCTAGGAATGAAAGAATACCCCAAAACCTTGGAATTGTTGGTTTATGCAGGTTTCTTAATTGCCTTTGGTGTGAAAATGCCGATTTTCCCTTTACACACTTGGCTACCTGATGCCCACGGTGAAGCATCAGCACCCGGTTCAATGATTTTGGCTGGTGTGTTGTTAAAAATGGGTGGTTATGCTCTCATCCGCTTCAATGTGGAAATGTTGCCCAATGCCCATGTGACTTTTGCTCCAGTGTTAGCAGTTTTGGGTGTGGTTAACATTGTCTACGGTGCTTGCTGTGCCTTTGCTCAAACCAATCTCAAACGCCGCTTGGCTTACTCTTCAATTGCCCACATGGGGTTTGTGCTGATTGGGATTGCCTCTTACACAGAGCTTGGTATCAGCGGTGCAGTATTACAGATGGTTTCTCACGGCTTGATTGCTGCTAGCTTATTCTTCCTGTCTGGCGTGACTTACGATCGCACCCACACCTTGATGATGGATAAAATGGGCGGTATGGCTAAAGTAATGCCCAAAACCTTTGCTCTCTTTACCATTGGTTCAATGGCTTCTCTTGCTTTACCCGGAATGAGTGGTTTTGTGGGTGAGTTGATGGTGTTTCTGGGTATTGCCAGCAGTGATGTTTACAGTTCCAGCTTCAAAGTTGTAGTCGTGCTGCTGTCAGCAGTTGGCGTGATTTTGACACCGATTTATTTACTGTCGATGCTGCGTCAAGTCTTCTATGGGGAGCAAAATAAAGAGTTGCACTTGGATGCTGTAATATCTGATGTCAAACCCCGCGAAATATTTATTACCGCTTGTTTGCTACTGCCAATCATCGGAATCGGGTTTTATCCAAAATTAGCAACGCAGACTTATGATGTGAAAGCGGTAGAATTAGCCGCCCATGCTCGTCAAGTTTTACCAATTGTTGCTCATCAACAACCATCAAGTCTGTACTCACGTATTTTCTCTGCACCAACACTGGCGACTTCTCAAGTTGAAAGTTCGATTAAAATTTCTGAGTAAATTAACTTCCCATTAAAAGGCTGCAAGTAAATTCTAAATATTAGGAGAATAAAGGGGTGGTTTCATAACTACCCCTAAAATTTTGGCATTATTGAGTTGAAATAGATTTTTAGGTAAGGGCAATTCATGTAGACGCATTCGCAAAGCGCCTAGAGCGTGAAGAGATTATAGTGAAGGCAAGTGAAGTAGCCAAACAGCAATTATGACCACCAACTTACCTGTAGTCACAGAAATTATACCAATGGTCTTGCAATTACAACCTGCGATCGCATTAACCGAAGATCAATTTTACGAGTTTTGTCAGTTAAATCCAGACTTTCGTATCGAACGCAATGCTGTGGGAGAATTAATGATTATGCCACCTACTGGTTCCGAAACCGATCAACATAACTTTAACATTATTGTTCAGTTGGGTATTTGGACAAAGCAAGATGGTACAGGTGTAGGCTTTGGTTCCAGTGGTGGGTTTATTTTGCCTAATGGTGCAGTGCGCTCGCCCGATGCAGCGTGGATAAAACGCGATCGCTGGGAAGACATACCATTGGAACTGCGAAAAAAATTTGCACCGATTTGTCCTGAGTTTGTGATTGAATTGCGTTCTGAGAGCGACAACTTGCGAATTTTGCAAGACAAGATGCAAGAGTATATTGATAATGGCACACAACTTGGTTGGTTAATTGATAGAAAACAACGCCAAGTTTTTATTTATCGTCCTAATATTCCGGTTGAGAAATTAGATAACCCTAAGACACTTTATGAGGAATCGTTATTACCTGGCTTTGTTTTGGATTTAAGTCAGATTTGGTAGGAAATAAGCTAGTTTTTCAGTACTGAAAAAGACTGGCATAAGTACAATAACAGTATTTATCCGGAAAATTAGAGTTGACAGATCAGATATGAAGTTTGCACTTCAACAATAATAAAATGTGGTTTGAGCGCTCCTTCAGGAAAAAGGCGAAGAACATTAATATATGGTGGTGCGATCGCTTGTGACTCTGAATGAAAACATAAATTTACTATTCAATTTTATAGTAAAACAAGCTAGTATTTAGGCAGTGAATTTTACTTTTTAGTCTGATTAAATTACCATATCTTCAACCATCTATGAAGCCCTTGGCGGCTGCTATGACAATGCTAACAGCAGGATGATCAACTGCTTTTTCTAGAGCTTCTGATCCTGCTTCTTTCAGGGCATTGACAATTCGAGCTTTCAATTTTGGCTTTTGTTCTATTTCCTCTACTGCTTTGACGCCAACCATCGCAGTACTAGAATATTCTTGTGACAGTTGATCTAAAAGTTCTTTAATATCTTTTGCTGCTTGTGCTAAGTTTTGGGAGTTGTTGATTTGAGTGCGGATTTTATCACGCATGACTTTATCACCAGCAATATTATCTCCAGAACCATATTGATGAATATTTGACATAGTATTATTTTCCTGTTGACGAATTTGACTTTGTTGTTGCTCTTGCAATTGATTTACACTTAAGTATATTCCAGGTGTTGGCATTTCTTGAAAATGTGAATACTTAAATTCATTATTTAAAGGATAATCTATTAGGTCATCAATCAAAGATAAAATATCTACTTCTTGTAAACTTTTGTTACATCTAATTTTAGAGATTTTATTTTTTATATATTTATCTAAAAGCTGATAATCATAAAAAAATGGTTCAGTATTATTGCTGCAAGTTTGACAATTACAAGGAATCAATTCTTTCACATCTAAATTTTTGAATTTTTTATGTATTTCTCTTATTTCTTTCAAGATTATAGTAAGTAAAGCTTTTTTTTCTAGAGCCAATCCAGATACTTTTATCGTTATTATTTTCTGACCATCTTTATTTAAAGCTTCTATTACCTCTGCTTTAGTAATATCTCTGTTTTCGATCCTATACACTTCATTCTTATTCAAATCATTTTTTATAAAAATAGCTCCTTTTTGCCATACTAAATCTCCTTTATTATCTTGTGCAATATAAGTAGATAAGCGTACAATTAATTGTACTACTATGCCTTTGGGCATAAAAGGATATTGAAAACGAAAATTTAAATTATTTGTATTATCCCAACTATAATTTGGCTTTTTAATTGGTAACAATTGTGGCACAATATAATATTTTTTGCTATCTTCTAAGTTTAATTCATAGCAAATATCAAAGTTTTTCTTTTTCATTAAATTTAATAATATATTTCTTTGATCAAAGGTGTAACCTTTCCTTTTCCAATAATCAAACAGCCATATTTTACTGAATTTACCTCCTTGATTATGTAAATTTTTATCTGATAAAACAACATATATTGCATTTGTAATCCATTGCGGGTTTAGAAACACTAAGTCATGTAATTCACTATCATCTTGAAAATGAAGTATTATTCCTAAATCATGTAAGTAGCTACTTAATAATAAATAACTTGATTCTTCTAAAATATCATGCTTTTTACAAATATCACAATACTCCTTTAGGTTAATATAATTATGATTCTGTTTTAATTTTTCTAATTCTTGACGAACCTGTATCCACTTTATAGGAAGTTGATCACCAATATGTTTTAAATGAGAAAGCATTTGTTGTATTTTCAAGATTAAAGGTTTAAAACGTCCATCTTCAACCGCTAGATTCACATCACAACGTTCTATTATAAGTTCGTTATAACGTTCTCTATAAGTTCCTAAATCAAAATTACTATTATATGAATATTGTATTTCGTTTAAAACAACTAAAATAGGGCTATTGCCTCCAAGTATTTTAATAATATTGAACCAATAATCAAATTCTGTACGTTGTTTACGATCGTCTACTACTAGCACGTATAATGAACGATTCGTTAAAAAGAATTGATGTATAGTATATTGAATTTCTTGCCCTCCAAAATCCCATATATTAGCCTTAAAGCTAATTTCTTTATTTTTAGTATCTTTAAATTCCCAGTCAGAATGAACATTAATTCCTAAAGTTGCTTCTTCAATTTTGGGAACTACTTGATAATCTGGATCGACCAACTTTCTCATCAGTGATGTTTTGCCTGCACCGGGTTCACCTACTATTAATATTTTGGCTTCATATAACAAATCGCTACCTTGTTTCACTTGATCCATATAACTTTTAACCTGGCTAGAATTTTGATTTAATGATATTAAATTAGGTATCATTGCAGTTTCATTCCCTATTAACTCCCTTCTCTCGTCAACATCATCAATCAAACTCAATACATCAACCATTTGAAAACTTATTTGACACTGAATTGAGCGTCCACGATCTGCTACAAATTGCCTTAAAACTTCAAATGGATAAAAATACGGTTGTTGGTTATTTTTACAAATTACACAATTACAGGGTATTAACTTGTTATATTTTAGTCGTCTGTAAGAAGCGTGAATTTTATCAATTTCATGTGTAACTAGGGTTATCAAATCTCTTTTGTGACGACCTGAGACTCGAATTTTAATCTCACGCTTGCCGTAATATTCAATTACCTCTGCCTTACTCTGGTCTTTACTTATAACAATGCCACTTTTCCAGACACATTCTTGTTCATTAATCAACTCATACATAACCACAATGAACTGGGTAATGATGCCCTTCGGCATAAACTCGTAAGTGTAACGTACAATCAGATTGTTGGTTTCATTCCAGTCATAGGAGGGTTGATTAGCAGATAGCAATTGTGGAGCAATATATTTTCCTTTGCTTCTGGGAATTTCGTAGCACAGCTTGAAGTTGATCATTAGGCGCAAGAGTTCATCATGCATCGTGGCGTATTCGTCTTTACACCAGATGTTTGCCAAGTCAGATCGTGTAAAACTGCCCAGGTTGCGAATCACCTTTTCATTATCTAGCACTTTGTAGACTGCATCAGTTCCCCACTTGGGTTTGAGGATGACGGTCTGGTTCAAAAGTGGGTCTTCCTGAAAGTGCAAGCATACCCCTAAATCGTGCAGATAGGTGCTTAACCGCAACTTGTCATTTCTTTGGGTGAACCCATTTTGTTGGCAGATGTTCAAATATTCATCCAAGCTAATGTAATTGCGTGCGTCACTCTCCAAAGCTTCCCGGACTCTAACCCAGGTTTTTGGGAGGGGACTGCCAATGTGAGGTAGGTTTATAACATAATGCTTGATTGTTTTTAAAACTTGTTCTAAACCTCTGTTGGTAGCAAGGTTTGTTGATAAAGTCTCCTTAATATTAGTAAACTGCCCTCGTAACTCACGTTCATTGATTTCTCTGTGGCGGTTTTGCTTCTCATTTTTGATGATTAGCAGGGGACTGTTATCGCTCAACATTTCCACCACATTCAGCCAATAATAAAAATCTGTCTCTTCCTTACGAGTATCTACTACTAAAACATAGAGAGAACGTTTAGTAAGGAAAAACTGCTGAGTAGCATGGTAAATCTCTTGCCCCCCAAAGTCCCAGATGTTGACTCGAAATTCTCGCCCATTTTCCATTGGGAAACCCCACTGGATCACCTCAATTCCCTTTGTAGAGTCTTCCTCTCGGAGTTGATCATTTTGGTCTTCAATTTTCTTAGCCAGTGTTGTTTTCCCTGCACCTGGTTCGCCGATAATTAGTAACTTTGCCTCATACAGATAATCTGTGCCTTCTGCTTTCAGTTGCCGCAAATAATCTTTAATCGCCTCAATACCATTTTCAACTACTTCTGGCGGTGGCTTTTCGATAGGATTGCCCCTTAAATTCAGGGAAGTGAGTTGTTGCAGACTGGCGATCGCTTCTGGCAGTGTCGTTAATTGGTTGTAGCTTAAATACAGGAAAGTGAGTTGTTGCAGACTGGCGATCGCTTCTGGCAGTGTCGTTAATTGGTTGCCGCTTAAATCCAGGAAAGTGAGTTGTTGCAGGCGGGCGATCGCTTCTGGCAGTGTCGTTAATTGGTTGCCGCTTAAATTCAAAACCTCTAACCATTCCAGTTCAAACACCTCAGCAGGAATTTCCGTTAATTTTTCCTCGTCATTAGTACGCCAATTATTGCTTAAATCTAATTTTTTAAGCTTTTTCTTTTTCGCTTCTCGGATTTTTTCAAGGTAACTTTGAGGCGTGTTTGCCATATTGAGGTTCACCTGTCAACGAAAATTATATATAATGCCCCTGATTCGCTGGACAATCTCGCAACTACTTATATTTTGCACTAATCCCAACAACCACCACAGGTTTTAGTCCATTTGAGTGGCTTTGGCTATTGGTTTCTAGAACTTCGAGTTTCAGGCGATCGCGACTACTAATTGAGAATGCTGCAAGATATCAAAGCAATCTACTATCCTGTGTAACATTACATGAGCGCTAATGATTTTTACGGAATCTAAAAAGAATTTATCATTACCAATGGCTCAGATTTGCTTGTAAACGAGTCTTTAATACTCATTAATGGGGCTATGAACTTCGTTAATGAGTCTTTGATACTCGTGAATGAGTCTTTAATACTCGCGGACGAGTCTTTGATACTCGTGAATGAGTCTTTGATACTCGCCGATGAGTCTTTGATGGTTCTTTTACTTCTTTAGCCGTTTTTTACGCGACTTCTCCAGCCTGGAAAATCTGTTCAGCAGTTAAATTCAACTCTGGGAACGCTGGCGATTGAATGCGGTCATTTTCCTTAAATTGCCTAACTTGATACTCGCCTTCAATTAGTTGGTAAATCGAGATAGTTGGTTGTTTAGGATTGCCAATAAACCGCCTACCACCTAAGCCTAGATAATCTACAATCCAGTATTCAGGTATTCCGACCTCTTCTCTTCGAGACGCTGCGCGAACGTATTTACCTGCTTTGGTAAAATAGTCGTCTCGCCAGTTGGTACTTACCACCTCAATTACTAAAGGAATTGATGCCGCTTGGCTTACAGTAGATTCTTTTTTCCACAAAGGTTCATTTACTAAATTAGAGTTATTCAACAACATTACATCTGGGGAGTAAGCTGCTTCGCTCTGAGTCGGTTTAATGAAAGCTGTTTTGGGGATGAAATAAGGTAGTTTTAAACGTTTGTATTCTGTAACTATTTCCCCAACTAAAAATCCAACAATTTGTTCATGTTCGCCTGTAGGAGGAGCCATTTCAACAATTACTCCGTCATGTAGTTCATAGCGTCGTTGTGAGTTTTCTGGATACCAAGAGATAAATTCATCAAATGATATTTGTTTGGCTAAGGCTTGAGTCATATTTTGCCTCCTTGCTTTATATCAAATTTGACCTCTCTCCGTTTCGGGGAGAGGCTTAATCAGCGAACTGAGGTTAAACTTTCGCCGCACCAACACTTGGTAAACTGACTTTCAATCGCTTAAACATCGCTTCTCGTGCTTGTGCAGCGAGGCTGTCGTCAAAAGGTGTCAAGGTAATTTCTTGCTGATACTTTAGCCGCAACGCTGTTTGAATTAACCAATCGGCAACAAAAGGATTTTTCGGTAACAATGGCCCGTGGGAATAAGTAGCGATCGCATTCTGATAAAATGCTCCTTCTGTCCCATCTTCACCATTATTTCCCAAACCGTACACCACTCGCCCCAAAGCTTCCACTTTTCCCAGTTTGGTGCGTCCGCCGTGATTTTCAAAGCCTACTAAATATGGTGTGCTACCTGTCATCTCTTTTAAATCTCGCGCCAGACGGGAAGCTGTCACTTCAATTACTAAGTTGCCAATACAGCGCTTAGTATTTTCACCAGGATGCACAGAGACTAAATCGAGTATTCCCAAACCATCAATTCGTTGTCCCAAGCCTGGTTCATAATAATGTCCCAGTAATTGGGGTGAACCACAAGTAAATACTCCTGGTGTTCCATTTTCGATTTTGTCGCGCATTGCATCAGCTTTTGCACCTTGCAAATCACGCATGACAATCTCTTGCTGACGATCTTGTGCGCCACCACCAACTATGACATCTACTGTTTTAATATCTGCGGCTGTAGAATTTTGATCTAAGGGTAATACTTTAACATCGTATCCCCGCCACTCGGCGCGACGTTCTATAGTAATTACATTACCGCGATCGCCATAAGTACTCATCAGCGTCGGATAAAGCCAACCAATTGTTAATTCTATATTTTGAGAACTCATAAATTTGGGGAATGGGGAATAGGGAATAAGACGATCGCAAATGACAAATGACAAATGACCAATGACAAATTTAAAGAATTTTACGACCAGTGAGTACTTCTCGCACTTCTAACATGGCTGAGTAGGTAGGTAGAATATGCAGAGTTTCATTTTCTGGTGTATGTTCTAATGCAGTAGCGATCGCTTGTCGCAAATCTTCTTCGACTATTAAATTTAAGTTACTCTCAGGGGACTTTTGGCTGTAACGTAGACGTAGTGCCATATCGTAGACGCGATCGCCACTTACAACCAAAGTCCCCCCGCGTTCGACTAGTTTCTCGGTATCTACGTCCCAAATCCAGGATACATCAGTGCCATCGGGCGTGCGATCGTTCAATACCAGCAGTGTGGTTTTATCTGTGCTTTGAGTAACTACGCGAATGGTTTCATTCGTTCCCACAGGATTTTTTGATAACAATATTCGCACTCGTTTACCTTTAATTACTAAATCTTCCGCCCGACCAAAAGCAGCTTGGAAGTTGTTAATAGTATCTCTGATTGTTGCTTCATCAACTCCTAATTCCATAGCCGCAGTTGCAGCCGCCAAAGTATTATATTTGTTGTATAAACCTACCAGAATTTGCGACCATTCACTACTTTCCAAAGTCGGTTTACTTTTACTAAAACCACACTTAGGACAAGTAAAATCTCCCAAATGAGACAAATAAACACCCTTATAATCTAGAGAATGTCCACATTTTGGACAATAAATAGAATCAACAGCGTGAGGAATTGCTTCTAGATAATGTTCTGGTTCATTCAAGCCAAAGAATAACACTCTTTGAGGTAGCTGTTGACCGAGGTTAGATAGAGTTGGGTCATCAGCATTGGGAATTACCACTGTTTCTGGTGGTAGGGTAGAAATAACTTTTGTCCAACGCTTACTAATTGTGTCTACTTCGCCGTACCTATCAAGTTGGTCGCGGAACAAGTTTAAACAGAGAATGATTCGCGGCTGGAGTGGCGTTAATACTTTCGGTACAATATTTTCGTCAACTTCTAAAATGGCGTAATCAGAATTTAGCGTACCTAGTAAGTTGGTGCTTTCTAACAGCGCCGTCATCAAGCCATTTTCTAGATTTGCACCTGTAGAATTATGAGTGACACGAAAACCTTTGCGTTCTAGTATTGTGCATAAAAGCAGCGCTGTAGTAGTTTTGCCGTTAGTACCAGCAATTAAAATCACCCCGTTTTTAACTTGCTGACTCAATAATTGTAAAAGTCTGGGTTCAATGCGACGAGCGATCGCCCCTGGTAATACACTACCAGCACCTAGACGGAGCGTAGGCGCAGCCCGTCGAAGATATTGCACTATAAAGGTCACACTCTTTGCCACTGACACCGCGAAACCCAATCGCAGTCTATCTATGAATTGTATTTTGTTTCCCACATCTATACCCTAGTTTTCTGGCGGTTGTTAATTAAAAGTGCAAATTTAATCTTGTGAGTTTAGCGAATCCTGGCTGAAAAAGCCAGTATTCGCAATTTTGAATTTTAGACTTTTCTGCGGAATGCTACGTGTTGCTTCCCCGGAAGGGTACGGCTACACTCAGTCGAATAATTTTGGATTGTTGCGCTACTTTACCTCTGTTTTGAATTCTGCGTAGCAATACCAGCCACTTGCGAGAGATAATCTCAGTAGGCGTTATCTTAAAAAATAGTGCGTGGGCGTAATTACATATCCAGCCCAGTTGGCCAAATTCAGCACAAACTCACAACAAGTAGTAGCTTGCAAGGTTCCTTTTGATGAATAGCACAAAGTTTCTTTTTTTACATAAACAAATTACTAGCTGGCAAAGGTGGTTGTCCAAATGCCTGTTGTTGCTTGTAAGTCTTTTCATTATAAGTATGCAACCTGCATCTGCTGGTCTGAATAATGATTTATATGATGGCAACATCTTTGTTGTTTATGCTGGCAATGGTTCATTAGTTCCTCCCAGACAGACACTCGCACAAACTTTAGCGGAACATAAACCCGTATTTTTGGCTTTTTATTTGGATGATAGCAGTGATTCCAAAAGATATGCCATTTCCATTTCACGGGTACAGGAATTCTATGGCAAGGTAGCAGAGATTATGCCGATTAATGTAGATGCTATCCCGCAGAAAGAGACCTACGACCCAACTGAACCAGGATATTACTATGCTGGAAGCGTTCCTCAAGTCGTGGTGTTAAATAAATCAGGTGAAGTAGTTTTGAATAAAAAGGGTCAAGTACCTTATGAAGATATAGACGATCAATTTCGTAAAATCTTTGATTTATTACCACGCACTGAAACAGCACAGCTAAAGCGGCGAGCTTTTAACGAGTTTAGTAGTGAGTTAGCTAAGTAACCTATGGGGTAGACCAAATTGGTCTGCCCTAATTTTTAGTTATATCTGTTACTACATTGCCGCCGATGTCAAAGCATAATGATTAGAAAGTTAATCTATAGTCTATAAGTCCGTAACAACTGACTAATGACTAATGACCAATGACCAATGACTAAATAGAGTTTATTCTGATGTCAAAGGTTTACACCACCCAGGAACTAATTCAAATTTTGGCAGCCGAACGCCAAGCTTGCCTGAAAGGAAAACGCTTAAAGTTAGAAATAAAAGTCTCTGGCAATCCTGTAATTGACCAGTTTATCAGAACTGATGGGTTGCAACAGTTTACTGCCTATCAAGATTTCAAAACTGCAATTCATGAGTATCAAAGAGAAAATCGAGTTTCTGGTATTATCTGGCGGGAAATGACAGTTAAAGGAAAAAACTTGCATTATCCCGAAATAGATAGTGAGTTAATTGCCCTCAATGGTGACTTAGAGATATTAAAAGCCGCTAAAAATTCTATCGTAGAATTTTGGTATGAAGTCACTATAGGAATGGATTTATACTTGAGTTTTAATAATAGTAAACAACACCAACAAATTGTCACATCTGATGTAGAGAGAATTGTTCAAAGAACAGAGTGGGCAAGTTTGTGCAAGTGGGAAAATTCTAGCTTTTTGGAAATGATTTTGCAGCTAGGATGGGGTAAACCAGAAGAAGCTTATTATAAACGAGGAAGGCCGCGATCGGGTAGTGAATATATTCATGCAGTCAATCCCGGAAATCGCCCTATTGGTTGATTGATGTGTTAAGTAGGAATACTAAAACCCATGACAAAATGACGGACAGAATTGCGACATAATTGTGTTTACTTTGCTTTCTCAATAAGGCACTCTATCTGTAACAGAAATTTTACCTGTACAGATAAGTAGTAACATGAAAGTACGTGATGTAATCAAGCGACTGGAAGCTGATGGTTGGTATCTTGATAGAACTAAAGGTAGTCATCGACAGTTCAAACATCCTGATAAACCTGGTACTGTAACAGTGGCTGGTAAGCTAAATGTGGATGTGCCAATTGGTACTCTGAAAAATATCTGGAGACAAGCTCAATTGGAGGAAGACTGATGCGTTATACAGTTGTGATTGAAAAGGGAGCAACTAGCTACGGCGCTTATGTCCCTGATTTACCAGGTTGTGTCGCTGTGGGTGAAACTTTAGAAGAAGTCAAGCAGATGATTGCAGAAGCTATTGAATTTCATATAGAAGGAATGCTAGAAGATGGTTTACCTATTCCTAAACCTACAAGCATCGCTCATGAGGTTGAAGTTGCAAACTATAGCAAAATCTAATTATAGAAAACTACTAAATTAGTACCAAATAATCCTTCTTGTATTTTGTCAAATTAGTTTTGAGAGTTTGTAGTAAGGACTTTAGTGCTTAGAAAACAAGGACTAAAGTCCTTACTACGAACTTGTTGACAAACAATGCTTATCGACTTTGAACTATGGACTCTTGAGTAGAGTTTTCAAGTTCTGGAAGTTCTACTCTGGCAGGTTTCCAGCCTCCTGCCCAAGCAAGGCATAGATGACGGAAGCGATCGCCCCGCACCTCAAAATTTGGGTACTGGTCAAAACTCGCACAAGCCGGAGATAGCAATACTACAGGCGCTTGATACTGCTTGGCTAATTCTGCCGACTTGGGAATTGCCCTTTCCATAGTTTCCACAATATGGTATGTATGATACCCCACCTCTCGGAGACGTTTGGCAAATGCGGATGCAGCAGAGCCAATTAATAACACAGCAGCAGCTTTGGTTTGAATTTGTGCTAGCCAAGCAGTATCATCACCTGCTTTGGCTTCTCCACCAGCAATTAAAATTGCTGGACTGTTAACAGATGCTAAACCTACTTCAGCCGCATCATAGTTGGTGGCTTTGCTATCGTTAATGAAATCAATACCTTCCCATGTGCAGATATGCTCCAAACGATGGGCAACACCAGGAAATTCCCGAACTGCAAGTGCGATCGCATCACGATTAATTCCCGCTAATCTTGCTGTTGCTACTGCCATCAACAGATTTTGCTGGTTATGTTCTCCCACCATTCGCAAACTAGATACTTTCACAATTGGTTCTGGTGCTGAGGTTGCAGTCAATTTTTCCACAACCCAGCCATCTTCAATGTAAAAGCCTTTTTCGCTAATCAGAAAATCTTTTCCTCTCACACTTGTCCAATAGGCATCAGGCCAAGCACTTAAACCTAGCTGGCTCAAGTAGGCATCATCGCCATTGAACACTTGCAACTCGGACTGACGCAATAGCTTGGCTTTGATATTGTAATAGTTCTCTAAAGTCTTATGGCGACTAAGATGATCCGGTGTAAAAGTCGTCCAAACACCGATCCGGGGAGCAAGAGAACTCGAAGATTCTATTTGATAGCTGCTAACTTCCGCAATCACCCAATCGAGTGAAGAGTGAGGAGTTAAGAGTGAGGAGTGAGGAGTGAGGAGTGAGGAGTTATCAAACTTTTCTCCTGCTCCCCCTGCTCCCTGCTCCCTGCTCCCTGCTCCCTGAGATAGGGCAACTTCACAAGCGGCGTAGCCAATATTACCGCAGGCGGGTGCATTTAATTCTGCTGCTTGGAAAATGGCAGCAATTAAAGCTGTGGTAGTAGTTTTGCCATTAGTGCCAGTAATTCCTACCCAAGGTAGCGATTGTAAGTTTCGCCAAGCGAGTTCCATTTCGCCAATGGTTTCAATACCTAATTGGCGTGCCTCAACTAATACGGGAATATCCCAAGGCACGCCAGGACTAACGACTATTAATTGCGGTAAATTAGCACCATTCAATTCTAGGGATTGTCTTAGTTTAACGGTTATTTGCTCGGCAGCGAGTTCTTGTTGTTGTTTTAGGAGGGTTTCGGAGGTGTTGCGATCGCTCAGCTCTACCTCCCAACCTTCCCGTTTCAACAATCTCGCCGCAGCAACACCGGACTTTCCCAATCCAACAACAGTAGCTCTTGGCATAGATTGCAGCAGAGTGTCCCTGGTTAAGCACTCCCTATAGTAGCCTTTCTTGGCAAAAATTACACAAGTTTTTGTTGACCTACGCTACAGATTTTTGACGATCGCACCAAAGTCAGCTAAAACACGGGCATGATTGCGAACTAGTCCGAGCAGATGTAACCGATTACGCTTGATTTCTGGATCGGAGTCCATAACTAAAACGCTATCTGGTCCATCAAAGAAGTTACTAACTGCTGGAGCAATTTTTGTGAGTGCTGCTACTAACAGTTGATAATTTCGGGTTTGCTGTGCTGTTTGAGTTTGTGGCACTGATTCGATTAGCGCATTATACAAAGCTATTTCAGAGGGCTTTTGGAATAATTCTTGACGAACTACGGTTGTTGGTTCTAGCTGTTTTGTATCCAAATCGCCTTGAGCGGCTAATCGTGTGGAACGGTTAACGGTTTCGTAAATGTTATCTAAGGTACTGTCGTTACGGATTTGTTGTAAGTACAAAGCGCGATCGCGCACATCCAATAAATCTTTTAACGTCCGTTCTGTGTATTCTGGGTCATTTTCTCCCAAAACTGCATTTACCAAATCGTAATCAATCTGTTTTTCTTCTTGTAATAAAGTGCGGATGCGTTGCAAGAAAAACTCTTGTAATGCTGTGGTTAATAATGCCTGGTCTTTATGATATTTTGCTGCAAAGTCCGTGGCTATTTGTGCCAATAAATTATCTAAATTTATCGGTAAATTATCAAACCAAGCAATTTTAACTACAGCATTAGCCGCACGGCGTAAGGCGAAAGGATCGGATGAACCGGAAGGAATTAAACCTAAACCAAAGATACTCACTAAAGTATCTAATCTATCGGCCAAACCTACGATTTTACCCGTGAGTGTTTCTGGTAACACATCACCGGCTCCCTTTGGCAAATAATGTTGAGAAATTGCCTTTGCTACTTCGGCATCTTCACCACTAGCCAAAGCATATTTTTCTCCCATAATGCCTTGCAGTTCAGGGAATTCATAGACCATTTGTGTCACCAAATCTGCTTTACATAATAAAGCAGCACGTTGGATTCTTTGGCTTTGATCTTCTGCTAATTCTAATTGACTGCTAATTTGCTCGGCAATTTGAACTATTCTATCTACCTTGGCACGCACCGAACCCAATTCTTCTTGGAAAGTGACTTTTTCCAATTGCGGTAAAAAGCTATCTATTGGTTTAGTTAAATCAGCTTCGTAGAAAAATCTACCATCAGCTAATCTGGCACGAATTACTCTTTCATTTCCTACAGCAACAATATCTGATTTTTTCGGATCGCCGTTAGAAATGGTAATGAAATTGGGCAATAATTCTTGCTCAAAACTCCCTGGTTTGAATACAGGAAAATAACGTTGATGAGTAACCATCACTTCAGTAATTACCTCAGTTGGTAATTCCAAAAATTCTGGTTCAAATTTACCAACAACTGCGGAAGGATATTCTACAAGGTTGGTTACTTCCGCTAACAAATCGGGGTAAATTACTGTATACCCGCCTAAATTCTCTGCAACTGCATTTACTTGTTCTTTAATCAGATTTACCCGTTCTTCTGGATCAACGGTGACATAAGCAGACTTGAGGGCGGTAACATAATCAGTAGCTTGGGCAATTGTCACAGGTTCAGGATGTAAGACTCGATGACCTTGGGAAAGGCGATCGCTCTGAATTGTTTTAGAACCATTCACTAATTCTAAAGGCAATACCGTCTCATCTAACAAAGCTACCAGCCAACGAATCGGTCGAGAAAACCTGGCATCTCCATTTCCCCAACGCATCAACCGCTTACCTTCTAAACCCCAAATCCACTGGGGAACAAGTTCTGTCAAAATTTCCGCCACAGGACGACCGGGAATTCTTTTTTGCACAAAGACAAATTCCCCTTTGTCAGTGGGGCGAACTGACAGCGCCTCCAGTTCCACACCTTGCTTTTTGGCAAAGCCTGCTGCTGCTGCTGTCGGCTGACCATCTTTAAAGGCGGCTTGGGCGGGGGGCCCTTTAATTTCTTCTTCTCGGTCTGGTTGCTGCGATGGTAGACCTGTAATCAATACCGCCAGCCGCCGGGGAGTACCGTACACCTGGATACTTTCGCCCTTGAGGCTGTTTGCTTCCAGGCTTTGGGGAATGCGTTCCGGCCATTGCACTAAAGCATCACTGAGAAAACTTGCAGGTAGTTCTTCTGTACCAACTTCTAATAGAAACCCAGGCATATAACACTGTTTTCAACTTTGCGTAGCTCAACTTTATCAGTTATTCTCAAGCGATCGCTCGTGATTTTTAGCTGAATCGGTCAGACAATTTTAGATTTTAGATTTTGGATTTTGGATTGACCCGATAGATAAATCTAGTACTTCACTAACCCAAAAATGCGCTTGTGGAGGTCGGCAGAGAGAGGAGCAGGGGAGCAGGGGAGAGATTCGTACAAGTTCTTTCCCCTCTGCCCCTGAAGCACCTCTGCCCCTCTGCTTGCCACCACGCAAAGAGTAACTGGACTACGTGAAAATGCAGGGATTTCAAACCCTTTAATTTACGATAAATGAGGAATGGAAGTTAAGCCAGGGTGGATTGTATAGAAAGAAGCGTAGACGCAGAGAAGTTTGTCGTCAAACATACTATAGACTTGACATTTTATGCAAAATTTATAAAACAAGTGCTTCTCTTCATAGATTCATTACATTACATCTTGTATTTTATGCGGTATTTACGGATATATATTTCTATCGTAAGCTTAGTGTTGATTGATGCATTGATATATGCATCATGACAATCAGCTTTAGAGTTATGACCATGAAAAATATTTTCGCCAAAATTACTGCGATCGCAGCAACCAGTGTTGCGATCACTACTAGTGCTAATAACCCAGCCCAAGCTATTGAATTAAACTTTAATTGGCAAGGTAATGCTGGTTACTCAGCAACAGGTTCATTTAGCTACGACGAAACTACAGCACCAACAATCATTTCAGAACTTGGTAGTGGAGCCACCAACTTTTTACAATCCTTAAATGTCTCCTTCTTAGACCCATCTAAAAATATTCTGGGAACCTATAACACCGTTAGTGGTGGAGTATCAGAATCTAATTTCTTCGCTTTCAATTTTAATACTTCCACTCAGACATTATTTGGGCCCTTTGATGTCGCCGGAGGAACGGGTGTAATTGGAGAATATTTCTTTCAGGGAACGGTTGGCGACTCTTTGCAATTACGTCGGGATGTCGATCAACAGGGAACGTCAACAACACTAGACCAAAATTCTGGCTCTATTCAAGTATCCAAAGTCCCAGAGCCTGCTTCTTTGTTGGGTTTGCTAGCATTTGCTGGTTTGGGTATAGCTTCAACTCTAAAGAAAAAGCAAGCCTTTTACTAGAAATTAGGGCTTTCTAGTCAGAGCTTGCCAAATTTACTGAATCTCTATTCTAGCCCTACTAGTTCAGTTAACTAGTGGGGTTATCATATAACCTCATTAAAAATATGAGTGAAATTAATTTTACTTTTACCTCAGCATTTATTACTCAGCACTCAACACTGTTTTAGTCAGCGCCTTTGAACTACTCAAAAAGTGGGATTCTCCTCAATTAATACAATACTGGTGACTTGGTTAAAAATACTTCATGTGCCAGTTTAAAAGGCGGAATGAGGGTTATATGCATAACACTGAATATAATGTTACAATTCCCCAAGTGTAAATTTAGGCATTAGTTCGGAAATAAAAAGACCAACTATTGTCATAATCATCAAAAAATAAAGTCTATATTTATCAATAATCTCACCCGTTTATCAAAATTCATATTTTAATTTTTAAGTGTTTTATGCAAGACAAAAATTATTTTTTAAACCTACAAAAAATTATAAGCAATGTTTAACACATTTTTTTTAATTAAACAATTTAACCAGTCAAAATACAGCATTTGTAAATAAATGAGGTAAGGAAAAACAGAGATAAAAATTAGATATAAACAGTTTATACCTCTGCTTCCTGCCTCTAAACCTATAGCTTTATGCTTTATGCAAAAGAAAACACTGTAAGCAATAAAAATAGCAGCCCCTACTAGCTATTAATAAGTAATTCGATCGTCTCATGCTATCTTCACAAAATTCACAAATAGTTCATGCATATTCTGATTTATTCCTACAACTATCATCCAGAGCCAATTGGAATTGCTCCGTTAATGACTGAATTGGCAGAAGGGTTAGTAAAGCGAGGTCATAAAGTGCGAGTGATTACGGGAATGCCCAACTATCCTCAGCGCGAAATTTACGATGGGTATCAAAATAAATGGTATCTTACAGAACAAAAAAATGGTGTTACAATTGCGCGAAGTTACGTGCGAATTAAGTCTAAACCTAACCTAGTGGATCGGCTGTTATTGGAGTTGAGCTTTGTTTTCACGAGCTTACCCCAAGCTTTTAAAGGTGGGCGACCAGATGTGATTATCTTAACAGTTCCGCCCCTACTAGGTACATTGCCAGCAACAACATTAGGCTGGTTATACAACTGCCCAGTAGTTCTAAATGTGCAAGATATTTTACCAGAAGCTGCTGTGCGTGTCGGGCTATTAAAAAACAAGTGGATGATCCGAACTCTTGCTGCTTTAGAGAAATTTGCATATCGGACTGCACACACTATTAGTGTGATCGCTGATGGGTTTCGTGAGAATTTAGTAAATAAGGGAGTACCTGTTAATAAAATCGTTTGTATTCCCAATTGGGTAAATGTAAATTTTATTCGCCCGTTACCGAAACAGAGCAACTCTTGGATATCTAACCATCAATTAGATGGAAAATTTGTAGTACTTTATTCAGGGAATATTGCTCTAACGCAAGGTTTAGAGACAGTAATCGAAGCAGCCGTTTGTTTACGTCATATCAAAGAGATTGTCTTTGTCATTGTTGGCGAATCAAGAGCATTGCAAAGATTGCAGGAATATTGTTTATCAAAGGGAGCAGATAATGTTTTGCTACTACCGTTACAACCGCGAGAAAAACTACCTGAAATGCTAGCGGCTTCTGATGTTGGGCTGATTGTGCAAAAGCACAATGTGATTTCGTTCAATATGCCTTCAAAAATACCGCTTTTGTTGGCGAGTGGTCGCCCAATTGTGGGTTCAGTTCCGGCCACTGGTACTGCTGCTAAAGCCATCGAACTCAGTGGTGGTGGGATAGTTGTTGAACCAGAATCGCCCCAAGCAATGGCTGCTGCGGTGCGTAATTTATATGCTAATCCGGCTCTAGTGACGAAGCTAGGTAACACAGGAAGACAATTTGCCGAAGAAAACTATTCTTTAGAGCAAGCGCTCGATCGCTATGAGTGGCTTTTTTCTCATATTGTTACCAACCGAAAATCAACTGTGGGGATTTTACCAAAATTCGATTCTAAGAAATCAGTTGTGGATGGTTGAAGGGGATTGAGGATTCATCACTCGTTAGCTACACAAACAAAACCCCGATTGGAATAAATTAAATCACCCATTCGGGTGAGTTAAAGATCAACCGATCGGGTGAACTAACTGTAGGAAGTTAAGACTGCTCAAAAATAGGAATCTAGAGAACACTGGCTGATTGCACGTCGTTCTTGGTGAGGATAACTTGATGATTAATAGAGCCGAATTAATCAGCGTAGGCGTAGCCCGTCGAACCCATAGGGGAAACAAGCTAGGCGTTGGCAAAGCCTCTCCAAGAGTTGTGTCTTGTAGAAAAGGCATCGCTCCAGACTGTTTTCTTCCTTAAGATCAGTATTCAGTACTACTCAAGAGGGATAAAGTCATCTGTAAATAATACTAATTTCGTTTGCTATGTGGTTATAATGCAAGCAAGCGCTTGCAAACACTCGTAGAAAACATTACCATCAAGTACGGCACAAACTTATGCACTCTTGATCTAATTAGCAACCAATATATTTGCAACGACAGGTTTAATCACAGCGACAACGCGAGAAATTTCTCGTGTTGCTGCGGTCAATGAGGTAACTTTATTTCGTCATTTCCATAACTAAAAAGCAACTACTAACTTGCTTTAATTACCAAAACGATTGCTTTACAGGCAGAAGCTTTAGCTGCACCAATATGAACCGTGCTTTAGCTTAGAGAGAAAGCACTGTGTTTATACTGACTAACGAAAGACTATAAATTACACTTTAAGAAATTGAACGGAGTTAAGTAATGTACAAATCAACCATAATGTGCTGAACAAAATTGGTTCATTTTAGGTGCTAGACATCGTGAGCGATCGCCCAAATACCCAAACATATTTTTTACCAACATAGAGAAAAAAGGGCTAAAAAACTATTCAAAATAATGCATTTTTAGCGAAGAGTAGATTGCCCAAGTCTAAATCCACAAGACGAGAAAACGAAGATGTCCCATTCTGAGTTCCCTGACTCTCCCTTACCCATTGAAATAGAACAGCCTGCTGTTACTGATTCTAGTCAAGAATCGCAAGAATTGCCACAGCGATCGCCTAAGCCACCTCAAAAACGGCGTTGGCCTCTGATATTAGGAATCGTTTTATTAATTGCAGGTGTAGGTTTTGGTTGGCGCTGGTGGCAAACTAGTAATGCTAGCAATGCACCTGCGGCTGGGGCAAATGCCGGTCAACCTAGAGCAGTTCCAGTCAAGCTAGCGACAGTGAAAACTGAAACCGTTCAAGACAGTTCGGAGTTTATTGGCTCTTTAGAAGCTCCACGTTCAGTAATCATTAAGCCACAGGTTGAAGGGCGAATTACCGAGATTTTCATCCAAGAGGGCAACCGCGTTCAACAAGGACAAGTCATTATTAGTCTGCAAAGTGATAATGTCCAAGCTCAACTATTACAAGCTAGAGGCACACTGCAAGAAGCCCAAGCAAAGCTTGCTGAACTTCAAGCGGGTACGCGACAAGAAGAAATTGCCCAAGCCAGAGCGCAGTTAGCTCAAGCCCAAGCTCGCTTTAGAGATGCTCAATCGGGATCGCAACCAGAAGAAATTGCTCAGGCTGAGGCTCAAATTCAGTCAGCTAAATCTGATGTGGAACTAGCACAGTCACGCGCCAAACGATATGCACAATTGAGAAAAGAGGGTGCAGTTTCCCAAGATACCTTAGAAGGATATGTCAAAGAACAGCAAAGCGCTGAAGCTGCTCTAGTCGTAGCCCAGAAACGCCTAGACCAACTCCGCCAAAGCAGAAGATCGAGTATCAACGAGCTAGGTGGTGCTTTGGAACAACAAAAACAAAACTTAAGGCAACTAGAAAATGGTTCCCGCCCAGAAGAAATTGCCCAAGCGCGATCGCAAGTAACTCAAGCAGCTGCCCAAGTTCAAGCGGCCCAAGTCCAATTGCAATACACAAAAGTTCTAGCACCTTTCACTGGCATTGTTGGTGATATTCCAGCAAAAGTGGGAGATTATGTGCAAAAAGCCGATCAACTCACTACACTAACTAGAAACGACTCTTTAGAACTGAATATTTCCGTTCCCGTAGCCGAAGCCAGAAAGTTGCGCTTGGGCTTACCTGTGCAAATGCTGGATGTCCAAGACAAACCCATAGCAAGGGGTAAGATCAGTTTTATCTCCCCAAATGCTAGTTCCGATTCGCAGACAGTTTTGGTAAAAGCCAACTTTGGCAATTCGAGAAATCGACTGCTTAATCTTCAATCAGTGCAAACCAAAGTGATCTGGAACGAACGTCCGGGAATCTTAATTCCAGTTACAGCAGTATCTCGCTTGGGTGGAGAGACTTTTGTATTTGTAGCTGAAGCGCCAACAGAAAAAAAAGCTGAAGCACCAGCAGAAAAAAAAGCTGAAGCACCAGCAGAAAAGAAAGCTGGAGCGCCAGCTTTAGTAGCTCAACAAAAACCTGTGAAATTGGGAGTTATTGAGGGGAATAATTATCAAGTTATCGAAGGACTAAAAGCTGGAGACAGAATTGTTGTTTCCGGTATTCTCAACCTAACTAATGGCGCTCCCATCACTCCCGCACCGCAAGAAGTGGGTAGTCAGAAGCCATAGGGAGAGGCAGGGGAGCAGGGGAACGAAGCAGGGGGAGTAGGGAGACAAAGGGGACAAGGGTGAATTATTGAACAAGTCTCTCTTGTCTCCCCCCTCTGACTTGTCTCTCTTGTCTCTTCTTCATGTTCAATGCCTAATGCCCCATTGCCCCTAATCCCCAAAGGGGGCCCCGAGTTCCCCATTCCCCAATACCTAATGCCAAATACCCAAAGCCCAATTTTTAAACTATGTTTGTTGACTTTTTTATTAAGCGGCCAATTTTTGCGTCGGTATGTGCGAGCGTCATCCTTTTAACAGGATTAATCAGTATTCCCACACTACCGATCGCCAGATTCCCAGAAATTAGTCCCACCCAAATCACTGTAACTTCCAACTATAGCGGAGCTAGTGCAGAAGTCGTAGAAAGCGGAGTGACAAATATCTTAGAAAGGCAAATCAACGGGGTTGAGGGACTAAGATATCTGACTTCTAGCAGCAGTAACGATGGTACTAGTACCATTACAGCCACCTTCGATTCATCGCGTGATAAAGATATTGCAGCTGTGGATGTGCAAAATCGTGTTTCTGTTGCCCAGCCACAACTACCAGACTCTGTGCAACGCACGGGAGTGCGAGTATCGAAAGAATCTAGTAACATCCTCTTAGCGATTGGTTTATTCCCTGAAAATAAAGAGTACGACAATACATTCTTAAGTAACTATGCTGACCTTTACTTAGCAGATGCCTTAAAAAGAGTCAAAGGTGTGAGCAACGTTCAAATTTTTGGCGAACGCCGCTATGCAATGCGCCTGTGGTTAGATCCAACTCGCCTTGCCAATCGGGGGCTAACAACTCAAGATGTAGCGAATGCTTTATCTGAACAAAACTTGCAAGTTGGTGCAGGGAGAATTGGACAAGAACCTGCTCCTGAAGGACAAAGGTATCAACTTGATGTGCGTGCTGCTAGCCGATTAGCAGAACCATCAGAATTTGAAGAAATTGTCCTCAAAACTGGAGATGATAACACATTAGTCAAGCTCAAAGATGTCGGTAGAGCAGAACTGGGTGCAGAAAACTACAGTTCATTTCTAAGATTTCGTGGTAACGATGCTGTCGGTTTAGGGATTTATCAGATTCCTGGTAGTAATGCCTTGGATGTAGCCAAGGGAGTCAAAGCCGAAATTGCGCGATTGGCTCCAAGTTTTCCCCCAGGCATGAAATATCAGGTAGCTTTTGACACAACCATGTTTGTCGAAGAGTCGATGGCAGAAGTGCTTAAGAGCTTGATTGAATCGGTGGTGCTGGTTGTAATTGTAATTTTTGTGTTTTTGCAAGACTGGCGAACTACCTTAATTCCCGCAATTACTATTCCGCTTTCCTTCATTGGGATATTTGGCTTCGTCAAAGTTTTTAACTTTTCAATTAATAGTTTGACTTTGTTTGGTCTGACTTTAGCATCAGGGATGGTGGTAGATGATGCGATCATTGTAGTAGAGCAAATCAGCCGCTTTATTCAGGATAGAGGTATAAATCCTCGCCGAGCCGCTAGTGAATCAATGGCGGAACTATTTGGCGCGGTGATTGCCACTTCATTAGTGTTGATGGCGGTATTTGTACCAGTGGCGTTCTTTCCGGGAACCACAGGCGCACTTTATCGGCAATTTGCGCTAACGATCGCCTTTTCCATTGCGATTTCGACTTTTTTGGCTTTGACTCTGATACCTTCTTTGTGTGGGGTGTTGCTGCGTCAAGGACAAAGACCTTCAGGCTGGCTGGGTTGGATTTTTGGGCAGATGAATCGCTTTCTTGACTGGGTACAGCATAGTTATAAGCGATCGCTTACTTTTCTAGTACGCATTAAAGGTATCGTCATTGGGTTGTTTATTGTTTCCTTGGGAATGACTGCTTGGCTGTACATCACAGTACCGACAGCCTTTCTACCCGATGAAGACGAAGGTTACTTCATCACAATTATCCAAGGGCCGCAAGGGGTTTCGTTGCAATATACCAGCGATGTGATTGCACAGGTAGAAAAAGAAATTCTGAAAATTCCTGAAGTCGTGGGGACTTTTGCGATCGGAGGATTTGGTTTTAGTGGTAGCACCGCCAATAGCGGCATCATCTTTACCACTTTAAAATCATGGGATGAGCGCTCAAAACCCGATCAATCGGTAAAGGCGATTATTGGCAGCTTGCAAGGGAAGTTGATGGCAATCCCAGAAGCCAGAGTTTTTCCTGTAAACCCCCCAGCAATTCAGGGTTTAGGCAACTTTGGCGGCTTTGTTTTTCAACTGCAAGACCGCAGAGGTAACAGTGGCTTAGAAAATCTAGTCCAATCGATGGGTCAGTTGCTGGGTAAAGCTAATCAAACACCAGGATTACAAGCTGTATTTAGCACCTTTGCCGCAGATACACCACAATTGCTTGTGGAAGTAGACCGCAATAAAGCCAAATCATTGCAAGTTTCCATAGATGATGTCTTCAGTACTTTACAAACTGCTTTGGGATCGCAATATGTCAATGATTTTAATCTCCAGCAGCGCAATTATCGGGTGTATCTCCAGGCAGATCAACAGTATCGTTCCAACCCAAAAGATATTGGTAAACTATACGTTCGTTCTCAAAAGAATCAAATGATTCCTTTGAGTAACTTAGTCACAGTTACTCCGACTGTGGGAGCGCAAACGATAAATCACTACAATCTATTCCGCTCAATTGAAATTAATGGTGCCGCCGCCCCTGGCTCTAGCTCTGGAGACGCAATTAAAGCAATGGAACAAGTTGCTAAAGAAGTTTTACCAGCAGGTTATGGCTATGAATGGTCAGGGACTGCATTAGAAGAAATAGATTCTGGCGGTTTAGCACCCCTGATTTTTGGATTAGGATTGGTATTTGTATTTTTGGTGCTAGCTGCTCAATACGAAAACTACATTGACCCCTTTATAATTCTGTTATCAGTTCCCTTAGCTATTTTTGGAGCGCTTGTAGCTCAATCGGTACGGGGTTTTTCTAATGATGTTTACTGTCAAATTGGTCTAGTAATGTTGATTGGTTTAGCTAGTAAAAACGCTATTTTAATTGTGGAGTTTGCTAACCAATTGCGAGATCGAGGTCTTTCAATGACTAAAGCTGTAATTGAAGCTTCACAAGAACGGTTACGTCCAATTTTGATGACTGCTTTTGCTACTCTTTTAGGAATTTTTCCCTTGGCTAATTCCACAGGTGCTGGTGCAGGAAGTCGCCAATCTTTAGGAACAGCAGTTTTTGGTGGGATGTTAATCGCTACTTTCTTGAGTTTGTTTGTAGTGCCAATTTTATATATTGTAATTAAAACGATAACAGAGCGATTTATCAAACCAAATCGGCATCAAGAAATACCAGCAGAAGCAGTGTCATTGAATGGTAACACTGCTATATATTCAACAAAAGCTGAGGATTGAGTATTTCTCGTTATCGATTGAAGCAAATCAATTTAGGGGCTTGCAAAAAATAAATTATCCCATCATAAAGCAAGGTTTATGATGGGATACTTTGTAACTGCAAGTACCTTAAATGCTGCTGGACTCAATGCCCAAGACATCGTCGTTTTATTCCTATCGAGATATAGACTAAATATTTACTTTGATCGTAAGAGTAAATTGGTCAAAAATAAACTAATGCATTTAGCAAATACTGACATGAATAGTTGTCCAAAAATTTTAGCAACTCTTGAAAGAAAACTAAAACAGAAGTCAACGGTTAGAATAAATAACTTATACCAGTTAAATTAGCGGATAATGTCCTTGTATTAAGTTTATATACAACTAGCGATCGCTAAATAAATCTTAGATATCTGCTATAGCACACCTTATTCTGAAGATAAATGGAACCTCCTACAAATCAAACGAATTAAACAGCTAGAGAAAAAATTGAATTTGTAGACCGATTGCAAAAATTCCACAACGCCCTCAAAACCATGTGGGCATAATGACAAACCAGAATGTACAGTACAAATGTACGCTGAAATCAAGACAATGGTAACAATAGCAGTCAATCCCTATCTCGATGGCAATTTTGCTCCAGTTCATGAAGAAATCACCACCGACAAATTGCCAGTTATCGGTGAATTACCCCTTGACCTATCAGGGATGTTTGTGCGGAATGGCCCTAACCCTCAATGGACGCCTATCGGTCAATATCATTGGTTTGATGGGGATGGGATGTTGCATGGTGTGCAAATTAGCAACGGCATAGCCACTTATCGTAACCGCTACGTCCAGACTTTTGGATGGAAAAAAGAACGAGAAGCAGGTAAAGCTATCTGGACTGGGTTGTTAGAACCACCACAAATGGATAATCCTCACGGTCGCTACAAAAATACTGCCAATACTGCCTTAGTGTGGCACGCTGGTCAGATGTTGGCGCTGAACGAGGGAGGTAAACCTCACGCCATCAACCTGCCTGAATTAGAAACCATTGGCGAATATAGCTACAATGGCAAGCTGGTTTCTGCCTTCACAGCCCATCCCAAAGTAGACCCCGTTACAGGGGAAATGATTTTCTTTGGCTACTCTTTGTTTGCGCCACCATATCTGCAATATAGTCTCGTCTCAGCACAAGGCGAACTGTTACGGACGGTGCCAATTGAACTGCCAATAGGCGTGATGATGCACGATTTTGCCATCACTGAAAACTACACAATTTTCATGGATTTGCCGCTGACTTTTAACCTAGAGCGATCGCAACGGGGAGAACCTGTAATGATGTTTGAGCGCGATCGCCCTAGTCGCTTTGGCATTATACCACGTCACGGTGACAACAGTAATATCCGCTGGTTTGAAAGTCCTGCTTGCTACGTCTTCCATACCCTCAACGCTTACGAAGAGGGAGACGAAGTAGTGCTAATTGCCTGTCGTATGAGTTCTACAACTGTTTTGAGTTCTGATGATTCGCAACCCGATCCAAACGCCAATATTCCCCGTTTGCATCGCTGGCGATTTAACCTCAGCACGGGGACAGTACGTGAAGAGATGTTGGATGATGTAGCTTCCGAATTTCCCCGCGTCAACGAAAACCGATTGGGGCGACAAAACCGATATGGCTACACTAACAAAGCGGCAAACAGTCCCGTACCTTTATTTGACGGTATCATCAAATACGACTTCAATAGTGGAAAATCCCAAATACATGAATTTGGACAGGGGCGCTATAACGGTGAAACTGTGTTTGCGCCGCGTCCTGGTGCAACGGCTGAGGATGATGGTTGGCTGATGACTTTCGTCCATGATGAGGGTTCAGATACTTCAGAATTAGTAGTAGTGAATGCCCAAGATATAACAGCTGAACCTGTAGCGCGGGTGATAATTCCTCAGCGAGTGCCTTATGGCTTTCATGGTGCTTGGTTTGCTGCAAAATAGCTCAATGGGCAGTTATAAACCTTAGACCTCTTGGCATTTGTGCTTTTTGCAAGAGGTGGGAAAAGGGTAAAGGTTAAGGGGGAAAGGCAAAATACAGAACCTTTCCCTTTCCCCCCGCCCCTTTTCCCCAGAAGGCAGGGTGGTTTCATACAACGAGAGAAAAACTAAAAATGGGTTTCAAAGCCTCTCCCCGAAGCGGAGAGAGGTTTGGAGAGGGGTCAAAATCTATCGTTATACATGAAAAATCAAGACTTATATATTTTTCTTTTTTCGTATGAAACCACCCTGCGCCCCTTATCCCCAAAGGGGACTCCACCTTCCTCTTTTCCCGACAAATGCCAACAAGTCTCTTGTTTACACAGACAAAACCCGCTTAGGCGGGTTTCAAATTCTTTGAGTCAGCGCAGGCGGACTTGGCTTGTGTAACCATGATTTATAATCGCCAGGTTATCCCTAATACGCTTGGGTTAAGGGTTATTAGTGTAGATTATTGGTCTTTCAAGACGCGGTAAATCGCGTCTCTACATCAGGATTTTGGGCTTATATGAACTCCCTTCCCGCGTAAATTATTTTTCCCTATATCCGCCAGCGTAGTCAATCACGCAGATTGTTCTATATGATTTGTGAGTTCCATAAGCAACACCAGAGACTTTAAAAGCACCATTAAAAATGTTTTTTCGATGGCCGCGATCGCTCACACCATCATCAATAATTAACTGCATAACGATATCTTGAGCGCTGTTTGGCCCATAACTGATATTTTCACCTGCGGTTGTTTGCCATTTACCATAGCGGTTGATGCGAGTAAAAGGGTTGCTACCATCGCTACCATCATGACCTATAGCACCTTTTGGGCCTTGGTCTTTTACGTGATCTTTTGCTCCTAAAGACATACCCTTAGATGCACTCAAGGTTCCTACAGGACGTGCTGATTTGAGAAATGCGATCGCTTCATCAACTGCCTTAACTCCTTCTTGAGTTCGTAGATAAGTATTATTAGAAATTTTTACCCGGTTCCCCTCAAAGCGCTTTCTATAGTTTTCCAGAATCGGGAGGTATGCTTTAGGATTTGTTCTTACCTTATTGGTTTCAACAATTACCTGTTGTTCCAAGGGTGAAAGGTAACTCGCCTTTGCTAATAAAGTTGGACTAGTTTGTTTAACTACTGCTGGGTTAGAGTTGGCTACAGACGGGTTAGATTGTAGCAGTTGATTTGAGCAGCCCAATATCAAGGTAATTGGCAAAAATACCCAAAAATTCATGCGACGCATCGATTACCTCACAATTTTTCTATGGATTAATTTAGTGAATTAGAACAAATAAGAATTTTCAACGCACAGATAAGTCTGTAGACGCTTCTGCCGTTAGAAACGATATCAGGGTTTAAGTAAGTTTGCTAAAGAAAGCGCAGATTAACGCGCCAATAATATTGATAAAGTTGCGATTGCCTTTGTTCCTAGAGTGTTAGAATCCATCACTTAACACCTGTTGTAACATTGAAAACATTAAAACGTAAATAATAACAAAAATCTTTTTTACACTTTTAGAAACCAGCGTTGCCGATACATCAGAAAACCAACAGCCCACCACAACAACACGGTGAATAAGGCAAATAACAGGGAACCATTCAGCACACCCGCCCAAGATGCGAAAAAATTCTGGTAAATCCAATTGTAAGTACTAGGAGCGTCTTTGCCGGTGCCAATAGTAGTTTTGACTAAAATTTTAATTAACAAAACCGAGGCAACGAAAAGAGCGATCGCATTTAAGCCCATAATTTCAAAAGGTTTACTCCAGCGACGCATCAGCCGTACTTCGATCAGTTCATAACAAGCTGCTAGTAATAGTAACGCCCAACCTGTTGTAAATACTACATAAGAACTTGTCCACAGCTTTTTGTTAATTGGGAATGTCCACCCCCATGCCCAACCGATAATTAAGCAACCAACTCCGAATAATCCTAAACCGATACTTGTACGTAAATGTACAGATTGACTGCGTATCCATTGACCAGTAAAGTAGCCAGCGAGGACGCTTACTATCGCGGGAATAGTACTGAAAAGCCCTTCTGGGTCTCCCATAAAGTTGAAACCATCACCTTTGTATAAATGTGCTTTGGGAATAATCAGGCGGTCAACATAAGCGCCAAAATTACCTGCTCGCGTCAAAACTCCTGCACCATGCTCTGGTACTGCTACATACATCATCGTTAGCCAGTAGCCAATGAGTAGCACTGCTGCTAGTATCCATTGACCTTTGCGCGGAAGGTTGAGAACAGCTAGGGAAGCCAGCAGATAGGTAAGGCTGATGCGCTGCAACACTCCCATAATGCGGATACTACTCAAATCAAAAGTCCAAATACCTTGATTCCAAAAGCCATTTAGTAGTAATCCCAAGGCAAAGAGAATAGCGGTGCGGCGCAATATCCGCCAGTAAACAGCTGAGGTTGGTTTATTGCCTTCGCTGTATTTTGACAGCGAGAAAGTCATCGCTACACCGACAATGAAGAGAAAGAAAGGAAATACTAAGTCCGTTGGTGTGCAGCCGTGCCAATCGGCGTGAGCTAAGGGAGGATATACATCATCTGCGACACCCGCCATATTAACGAGAATCATTCCAGCGATAGTAATGCCGCGAAAAACATCCAGTGAAGTCAGGCGCATAAGCGGAATTTTATGTTACATGAGTATCTAAAGTACTCCGCTTGATGCAGGTAAGCAAGCAAAATTTATAGGTTTACTTACCAAATATAGTTTTTCATCAAGGTTTCTGCCCATACTATCTTGTATGAAACTAGAAGTACGCGATCGCACCTAGACCACAGTTTTAGTTTAGCGATTCAAAAAGGATTGGTAGTACCAGAACTGTTAATAAAACTAGATATACTCAAATTTCAATCAATCTATCGTTATTTAAGTGAAAATGCAGTTGTTTTGTCAATAGACTTAGTATAAATTGCTATAAACAAAAGCTGTGACTAAAAAACAGCTAACTTTATTCAAGGCGTGCTTATATAACAACTAAAAATATTGCGGTTTTCTCTCATTAAATAAAAAGTTTAATTACCGATTTCATTTGGAAATGAAAGCGAATGCAGAGTCATTCACTTTCTATTTTGTTATGCACGCTAAATCTTACTAAGCTAAAGCTAATAAATTATATTTAAGGAATAATTATGATAAAACTGCCAGAAAATCATCGCTCTGAAAGTATAAATAAGTCTACTATCAAATTAATAGATGCAAGCACAAATATTGTTTTTATAGATCCAAAAGTTATAGATTACCAAAGCTTAATGGCTGGTATTATACTTGGCAGTGAAGTTGTTATTCTTGATGCCAATAGAGACGGGTTAGCACAAATTACCGAGTTTCTAGCAAAACGTAAATCCAATTCAGTTCAATCAATTCACATTGTTTCCCACGGAAGTGTGGGGAGTTTGCAGCTAGGGTCAATCAACTTCAACCTTACCAATCTGGATAGCTACAAAAATCAGTTAAAAAAGTGGACAAATGCTTTAACAGATAAAGCTGACATCCTACTTTATGGCTGTGATGTAGCCAGTGGTGAAGGCATAAAATTTGTACAGCAGATTAGCCAAATTACTGGAGCAGATGTTGCCGCTTCTAATAACAAAACCGGAAGTGCAGCTTTAGGTGGCGATTGGGATTTAGAGGTGAAGACAGGAAAAATTGAGGCTTCCCTGGCATTTCAACCTGAAGTAATACAGGCTTACCAATCGATTTTGCCAGCTAGTTTTACTGGCACATACTCTCAAAACTTCAACACATTAGCTGCTTCTGGAACATCTATTACTTGGACTAATGATTCAACCATTTCAGGCTGGTATTCCACAAGAACAAATTACAGCGCTGGTAATGGCAGTAATAATACAGGTGCAATGTACAGTTTTGGTACGACCACAGACCGAGCACTTGGTTCTGTAGCTTCTGGTACTACAGGAACTATTTATTATGGTTTGCGCCTCCAAAACAATACAGGTTCACCAATTACTAAGTTGCAAGTAGGTTATACGGGTGAGCAATGGCGTAATGGTAGTAATACATCGCAGCAACAGCTGAAATTCAGTTATCAAACTGGGTCAACTCTCACAAGTTTGGAAACAGGAACATGGACGCCTGTCACATCGCTAGATTTCACCGGGCCAATTGCAACTGCAACCGCAGGTTCCCTGAATGGTAATCAAATTGCCAATCGAACTGTCATAACTCCTGTAATATTTAATCTAGCTACCCCCATAGCTAACGGTGAAGAGATTATATTGCGTTGGGAAGACATAGATGATACAGGCAACGATCATGGTTTAGCCATTGACGATGTATCTGTCAAAGTAGATGGCACCACCTATATAGTAACTAACACCAATGACAGCGGTGCTGGCTCGTTGAGGCAAGCTATTATCAATGCCAATAACGATCCAGGGATTGAGACAATCATCTTTGATACGACTGGGATATTTGGTGATGTTACCCCCGACACTATTACCCTCACTTCTGGAGAATTGAATGTTACTGAAGGAGTCATCATTCAAGGAACTGGGGCTAATAAACTTACTATCAGTGGTAACAATACTTCCCGTGTTTTTAATGCCAGTGCCTCTCTCTCAATTGATGGGTTGAAGATAACTGGGGGAAATAGAGCAAATGGTGGCGGGATCTACAGTACCAGTAGTGTCATAGTCAGTAATAGTAATTTTTCTGGCAACACTGCCAACACTAGCGGCGGCGGCATTTACAGCACCAGTAGTGTCACAGTCAGCAACAGTACATTTTCTGGCAACACCGCAAACACTAACGGCGGCGGCATTTACAGCAATAGTGCCACACTCACCGATAGCAGTATTTTTAACAACATAGCGAATCTTGGGGGAGGCATATACAGCACCAATGCCACAGTTAGCAATAGTACTCTTTCTGGCAACACTGCGAACAGCAATGGTGGCGGCATTTTCAGTAGCACTAGTGTAACCATAAGCAATAGCACTATTTCTAGCAATACAGCTAAAACTTATGGTGGCGGCATCTACACCAGCAATGCCACAGTCAGCAATAGCACTATTTTTGGAAATACTGCCGATAGTGATAACAATGGCCAAGGTAATGGTGGCGGCATTTATAAATTTAGCGGTACGGTAAGCATCAGCAATAGCATCATTGCTGGCAATATTGACCCAGGTAATCAAGGATCTGATGTCTATGGTAGCAACTTCAATGGTAATGCTTACAACCTGATTGGCAATCTTACTGGTAAATCATCCGGGACTCTGGGCACGGGTACAGATATTATTAACCCCAATCCCGGACTCAAACCGCTAGGAGATTACGGTGGTTCTACACAAACTCATGCTCTATACTTTAACAGTCCTGCCAGGAATGCTGGCGATTCCGCTTACAATGGTGGCTTAACTACGGATCAGCGTGGCACGGATTTTAACCGTATTGAAAGCGGGAGAATTGACATTGGAGCATTTGAATATGTGCTTCCAAAAGTCAACTTTGGTGCTGCTACGTACAATACAACAGAAGATAGTACTGCCACTACAGTAACTATTTCTGTTACCTTAGATGCCTCTCCTGAAACCGCTATCACAGTTCCTATTGTCGTCAAAAACAATAGTACGGCTACTAATGGCAACGATTACACTTTTTCCCCCGCTATCATCTCCTTTACTGCTGGGGCAACAGGCGCAAATTTAACACAGCTAATCACTTTTACTATAAACCCAGACGATTTACCTGAGAATGCAGAAACAGTTGTACTCAACTTCGGCACGCTAACAGGTGCTGATTTAGGGACAATAACTGAAACTACTCTAAATATTGCTGCTAATGATGCGATTCAATATGCAATTTCTACTCCTACCTCAACTTTAACTGAAGGTAATAGCGGTACTCAAGCTGTTACCTTCACAGTTACTCGTAGTGGTGGTATTGGCGTGGCTAGTACTGTAAATTATGCTTTTAACGGTGCAGCAACTTTTGGCAGTGACTATAACAATATTCAAGTTACGGGTGGAGGAACTGCTACATCTGGAACTTTAAGCTTCGCTGTTGGGGAAACCACAAAAACAATTACAACCGATGTTTTGGGTGACAATACATTTGAACTCAATGAAGACATTACTGTTATTCTGAGTAACCCCAATATCATAACTGGAGCGCCAAATTCCACAATTACTAACAGTTCGGCTACAGTAAACATCATCAACGATGATAGCCAACCAACTATCAGCATCTCAGATATCTCTGTTGCTGAAGGCAACACAGGCACAACAACTAACGCTAACTTCACTATCAGTCTTTCTAACCCTAGTTCTCAACAGATTACTGTAAATTACAACACCAGTGATGGCACTGCTCAAGTTTCTGACTCTGATTACAATTCAGCTTCTGGAACTATTACTTTCAATCCTGGCGAAACCAGTAAAACTCTTAACATTAGTGTTGTAGGCGATAACAAATTTGAAACCGACGAGGCATTTTCTGTCAATCTTTTAGGTGCGACAAATGCCACGATCGCAGATAATTTAGCAGTTGCTACCATCATCAATGATGATAACCAACCAACTATCAGCATCTCGGATGTTTCAGTTTCTGAAGGCAATACAGGCACAACAACTAATGCCAACTTTATTGTCACTCTCTCCAATCCTAGTTATCAGCAGGTTACTGTAAATTACAACACGAGTGATGGCACTGCTCAAGTTGCTGACTCTGATTACAACTCTGCTTCTGGAACTATTACTTTCAATCCTGGCGAAACTAGCAAAGTTATTAGCATTGGTGTCATTGGTGATAACAAAACTGAAACCAACGAGACATTTTCTGTTAATCTTTTAGGTGCAACAAATGCCGCAATTACTGATAGTTTAGGATTGGCTAATATCATTGATGATGACAACCAACCGACTATCAGTATCTCGGATGTCTCAGTTTCTGAAGGCAATACAGGCACAACAACTAATGCTAACTTTACGATCAGTCTCTCTAATCCTAGTTATCAGCAGATTACTGTAAATTACAACACGAGTGATGGCACTGCTCAAATTGGTGATTCTGATTACAACTCTGTTTCTGGAACTATTACTTTCAATCCTGGCGAAACGAGCAAAGTTATTAGTATTGGCGTCGTCGGCGATAACCAAACTGAAACTGATGAGACATTCTCTGTCAATCTTTCGGCTGCAACAAATGCCGCGATCGCAGATGGCTTAGGAGTTGGTACTATTCTCAACGATGATAGTCAACCAACTATCAGCATCTCGGATATCTCTGTTACTGAAGACAACACAGGTGCAACAACTAACGCTAACTTCACTATCAGTCTTTCTAACCCTAGTTCTCAACAGATTACTGTAAATTACAATACCAGTGATGGCACTGCTAATGCTGCTGACTCTGATTACAATTCGGCTTTCGGGACGATTACTTTCAATCCTGGCGAAACCAGTAAAACTTTTAGCATTGGTGTTGTAGGCGATAACAAATTTGAAACTGACGAGACATTTTCTGTCAATCTTTTGGGTGCAACAAATGCCGCGATCGCAGATAATTTAGGTGTTGCTACCATCATCAACGATGACAGCCAACCAACTATCAGCATCTCGGATGTTTCAGTCTCTGAAGGCAATACAGGCACAACAACTAATGCCAACTTTGTTGTCACTCTCTCCAATGCCAGTTATCAACAGGTTACTGTAAATTACAACACGAGTGATGGCACTGCGAAAACTTCTGACTCTGATTACAACTCTGATTCAGGAACAATTATTTTCGCTCCTGGTGAAACTAGCAAAACTCTTAATATTGGCGTCATAGGCGATAACCAAAGTGAAGCCAACGAGACATTTTCTGTTAATCTTTCAGGTGCGACAAATGGCACGATCGCAGATAGTTTAGGAGTAGCTACCATCATTGATGATGATAATCTAACAACTGTTATTATCTCTGATGTCTCAATTGCTGAAGGTAACACAGGCACAACAACTAATGCTAACTTTATTGTCACTCTCTCCGCAGCGAGTTTACAGCAGGTTACTGTAAATTACAACACGAGTGATGGCACTGCTAAAGTTTCTGACTCTGATTACAACCCTGCTTCCGGGACAATCGTTTTCAATCCTGGCGAAACCACCAAAACTATTGCTATTGGTGTCATAGGTGATAACAAAGCTGAAACTAACGAGACATTTTCCGTTAATCTTTTCGGTGCTACAAACACCACGATTACTGATAGCTTGGGAGTGGCTACTATCATAAATGATGACCAACCTCCAGCCATTAGCATTGCAGATGTATTAGTCAAAGAAGGCACAACAGGGATGACAACTAATGCTAATTTTGTCGTCACTCTCTCGAACGAATTCTATCAACCGATAGTCGTAAATTACAGTACGAGTGATGGTACCGCTAAAGAATCTGACTCGGATTATAATTTTGGTTTAGGGACAATTGTTTTCAACCCTGGCGAAACTAGCAAAGTTATTAGTATTGGCGTCAGAGGTGATAATAAAGTTGAACCCAACGAAACATTTTTTGTCAATATCTATGGTGCGGCAAATGCCACATTTAATAATTACCAAGGAGTTGGCACAATCAAGAATGATGACTAATCGTTATTGAGCAGAACATTAGCGATCGCTGCAATTATCCCAGCCCAGAGTAGCCGTTGGTAAAATACTTGTGCTATAAATTACAGCTTTTTTGATTTATCCAACAAACTTTTTATAATTTAAAGTATTAAATAAAACTTAATACATACGTAGCTAAAGTTTGACTAGCATTTTAAAATACAGGATTAAGCCATTATCAAAAAAATTTATCCGAAAATCAAATATTCAGTATAATTACGTATGCGGATCGAAGTCTTCTCAATGAATAGTAGAATTAGCCCATACAGGAGAAGACTGTGACGCTCTTAAATGAAGCTCAAGTAGAGCAACTAAAGGAAATAACCACACGCTTGCGACAAGTAAGACAAGAAAAATCTATCCGCATAGAAGAAATAGCCTCTCAGACAATGCTTCGAGTAGGTATTTTGCAAGCGTTAGAAGAAGATCGATTTGAAGAATTACCTGAGCCGATTTTTCTGCAAGGATTCATTCGTCGTTATGGAGATGCTTTAGGGCTGGATGGAAATGCTTTATCGTACAGCCTTATAACCAATGTTGTCTCTAAAGACTCTAAAAATGCTCGCCACTCAGACAATAAACAAAATACATACATACCTCTTGTTCTGACCTATATTTTATTATTGGTTAGTGCATCTGCTGGTCTTCTTCATATACTTAATCCACAACTGACAGCTGAATCTCTGACTCCAGAAAATAATAATCAACAGTCAATAGTCAGTAATCAGACTAACAAATGACCAAAAACATAGAGGGAGTGGAAAGACGCGATTAATCGCGTCTGTACCGAGTAAAGGAAAAGAATTAATAACCAATGACAAATGACCAATGACAAATGACAATTTTCAAGATATTTGGGGTTTACGCAGATGCCAAGTAGTAGATTGTTCATAAGCGTAAGCTACCTGAAACAGTTGGTCTTCTCGCAGCACATTGCCAATTAGCTGTAATCCTATCGGTAGCCCTTGGTCGTCAAAACCACATGGCAAACTCAAACTGGGTAAACCAGCAAGATTTACAGGAATAGTCATCAAGTCATTTAAATACATACTCAAGGGGTCAGTAGTTTTTTCCCCTGCTTTAAATGCTGTAGTGGGAGATGTGGGACAAACTAACACATCAACCGCGCCAAAAGCCTTTTCAAAGTCTTGCTTAATCAAAGTACGGACTTTTTGCGCTTTCAGATAGTAAGCGTCATAATAGCCAGCCGAAAGAGCGTAAGTGCCAATCATAATCCGGCGTTTGACTTCTGTACCAAAACCAGCGGCACGGGTACGAGTGTACATTGATAACAGATTATCTGCATCAGGAGCGCGATACCCATATTTAACGCCATCGTAACGAGCCAGGTTTGCTGATGCTTCTGATGGGGCGATGATGTAGTAAGTGGGTAAGCCATAGCGAAAGCGGGGACAGGAAATTATATGAATTTCGGCTCCCAAACTTTGTAGTTGATCTACTGCTTTGGTAACAGCTTGTTCCACAACAGAGTCTAAACCTTCACCAAAAGTTTCTTTAATGATACCAATTCTTAGCTGACCTCTGGGTTTGAAGTTTGGTTTTAAGCTAGCAGCATAGTTGGGAATGGGAACTTTCAGGCTGGTAGAGTCTTTGGGATCGTAACCTGCGATCGCACCTAATAATATTGCCGCATCTTCTACCGTATTTCCAAATGGCCCAATTTGATCCAAAGAGGAAGCGTAAGCTACCAAGCCATAACGGGAAACCAAACCATAAGTTGGTTTCATCCCTACCACACCGCAGAAAGATGCAGGTTGGCGAATTGAACCGCCAGTATCAGAACCGAGAGCAACTACACATTCTTGAGCCGCCACCGCCGCCGCCGAACCCCCAGAAGAACCACCTGGAACTCGTGACAAATCCCAAGGATTAGCCGTGACTTGATAAGCAGAGTTTTCAGTGGAACTACCCATTGCAAACTCATCCAAATTGGTTTTACCTACCATTACCGCCCCAGCATCTGCCAATTTTTGCGTCGCTGTTGATTCATAAGGCGGCACGAAATTTTCTAAAATCCGAGAGGCGCAGGTGGTAGGAATCCCCTTGGTACACATATTGTCCTTGATACCCACAGGAATGCCCGCCAGCAGCCCAATTTCTTCTCCTGCGGCAATTTTGGCATCCACAGCACCCGCCTGCTCTAATGCCCGGTCTGCCGTCACACATAAAAAGCTGTGCAATTTCGGCTCTAACGCTTGAATGCGCTCTAAAGCTTCTTGGGTAATTTCAACGGCAGAACGTTCTTTTTTAACCAGCTGTTGGTGCAACTCGCGGATGGATGCCATGATTGCTCTCTTTGTGACTCAAGTCATTGATTCTAGTACATATTGGTCAAAATTGGGTATTGGTTATTGGGCATTAGACTTCTTGCAGAAGTTGGGTAAAGGGTAAAGAGGAAAGGGATAGAAGTAACATTCCCCTTTAACATGAACCCCCTTTCCCTACAAGAGTGGAAAAGGTACAAATGCCAAGAGACTTCATAAGTGGAACTCACAAGGAACAATATAAAATATCTCTTCCCCAGTTCCCAGTCCCCAGTCCCCAGTCCCTATTTTTAAGGCAGGTCTATTGCTTATTCTCCTCTGCTTGCCATTGGTCATTCATCTGACTAAGCGGATTAATATGTATTGAAATGTGTTTGATATGTTTTTAAAAACAGCAAATACATGGCTATCAACCATCTATTGAATAGTTTGCTAAAGTTTTCATCTATAATTGGCTACTTTTGTGTAAGAGTATAGCAGTGTTTTCTAATGATATAATTTTGTATTACACCTTATTCATACTACAAATTTCATAATTTTATCAATTACACAAAATTTTTCGAGGTAAGGTAGGATGATAAAAATAGCCACACGTAAATATTTAGGCAAACAAAATGTTTATGACATTGGGGTGGAGCGTGACCACAATTTTACAATAAAAAATGGCTTAATAGCTGCTAATTGTTTCAATAAATCCCATTCAACAGCCTATGGTTATGTAACATATCAAACAGCATATTTAAAAGCTAATTACCCATTGGAATATATGGCGGCGCTGTTAACAGCTAACAGTGGTGATACCGATAAGGTACAGAGATACATTACTAACTGTACAAATATGGGGATATCCATAGATCCACCAGATATTAATCGTTCTGGTGTTGATTTTACGCCAACGGCAGGAAAGATTCTGTTTGGATTTTCGGCGGTGCGTAACGTGGGACAAAATGCGATCGCTTCTATTTTGTCAGCGAGAAATGAGACAGGAGAGTTTAAATCACTCGCTGATTTTTGCGATCGCGTGGATTTGCGTGCTGTTAACCGCCGAACCCTGGAGTCGTTGATTTACTGTGGAGCCTTTGACAAAATTGAATCCAACCGCCAACAGTTAATTAACGACTCAGAATTAGTGTATGATTGGGCACAATCTCGTGCGAAAGATAGAGCTAGCGGTCAAGGGAATCTATTTGATTTATTGGGCGACGGCTTTTCTTCGACTCAGAATAAAAGAGCAAATAATGCCTTTGAAACTGCTCCAAAATCTAAACCTGTGACAGATTTACCCCCACAGAAAAAGTTGCAGATGGAGAAAGAATTATTAGGCTTTTATGTATCAGATCATCCACTGAAATCCTTACGGCAAATAGCACCGCTTTTAACACCAATTAACCTTTCGCAACTGGGAGAACAAAGAGATGATACACGGCTTTGTGCAGTTGTGATGTTAAATAACGTCAAAAAAGTGGTGACAAAAAAAGGCGATCAGATGGCAATCTTGCAAGTAGAAGACCTAACTACACAATCAGAAGCTGTAGTTTTTCCGAAAACTTATGAACGCATAAGTTCCCTACTCCAAGTTGATACTAGATTGATTATTTGGGGAAAAGTAGACCGACGTGACGAGCAAACTCAATTTATTCTTGAAGATGCAGAACCAGTGGAAACAGTACAAATGGTAATGGTGGAATTAAATCCCCAGCAAGCAGGTAGTATGGAAGATTTACATCGCTTGAAAACGATTTTACAAGACCATTCAGTAGACAAAGAAAAAGCAAAAATGCCAGTGATTGGAATTATTCAAACTGAAACTTCTCGTAAACTTGTTCGCTTAGGTTGGCAATTTTGCGTACAAGATTCTCGAATAACTGTTCAAGCTTTGCAAAATGCCAGTTTTCCTGCTCATATAAAATCGCTGACTGGTAGCTGAAGCCAGGAATGAAAAATCCACCAATACTGAGCAACTTAAAAATTCGTTTGATTGAACTGTCAACAGTAAATTGCCTTAAGTATTGAGGATTTTAATCGTTTTTTTAGTTACTTATGCGGATGATGATTTCCTTGAGAGAATGGTATCTTTTGATGCTAAGACCCTTAAGGCTGCGACCGGGGGAAGGAGTTAGAACTTGATGATTGTCAACGAGCTACATAGATTTGTTTCATACTGTAAAAAAATTCAACCCCAAACTCACGATGACATTCAAAAATTTTTTGAAGGAGTAATCTTGTTTCCTTATGATAAGGAACTTCTATTGCAAGCTTATTTATTTCTGAATATTAAAGAATTGTTTCCCTCGTGCGCTGAATTGCTGTTATTTGAAAAGTCTCCAATTTCAGATTATACAGATTTAGGAAAGTGTGATTTTGTCTTCCTAACCTTTAAAGGTAGTTTATTTCTAATAGAAACTAAGTTTATTGATACAGAAGCAACTGGAGCAACAGAACGAAAAAGAAGAAATAAGCATCGAAACAAGGTATTTGAGCAAGTTATTACTTTAAAAGGTCGATTTAGCGAATATTGGAATATGAGGCTAGATCAATTAGAGTGCGGAGTTTTTACAACAGATGCAGAAGTTGCTTGGCGAGGAAATGGTGTGAATGTTACATCTAAATCAATATCTATAGATAAGCTCGAACAATGGCGAAGAAATTATCACAGTAGTGAAAAATTTTTATCTCATCAAGATGGGTCAAAGTTTGAAGAAAAGGTTAATTTGAAAGGTTGAACTAAAACCCAAATATAGTTATTACAGTGAATGGTGTATGGGGCATAAAAGTAATTAACAATGCCACATACACCAACCCAGAGAGTTTATCTGGGTTTTCCTTCCCACCAATTTTTACTGCCAAACATAGATAAGGATAAACAAAATAATCCAGATAACATCGACGAAGTGCCAAAACAATGAAGTTGCATTGACACCGAAGTGACCTGTATCGTAGTTGCCAGGTAGAAAAGAACGTACCAAAATTATCAACTGCAACAGAATACCAGTGAAAACGTGCAAACCGTGGAAGCCTGTAAGTAAATAGAAGGTTCCACCAAATACCCCGGAGGTGAAACCAAAAGCCAGACCGTTCCATTCAATCGCCTGTCCAACTAAAAAGTAAGTTCCCATTGCCATTGTTGCTAAGAGAAACAGGCGGAATTTTACTAAGTCATGGCGTTGAAGGGCGCGTTCTGCTAAGTAAATTACAAAGCTACTAGCAACAAGAATTACTGTGTTGATTGCCGGTTCTTTTACTTCTAGTCCAGAAACACCTGCTGGTAGCCAGTTAGGGGTTGTTGTTTTGTAGATGGCATATCCGGCGAAAAAACTCAAGAAAATGACACTTTCTGACAGTAGGAAGACGATGAAGCCAAACATTTTGTTGCCTTCTTCATCGTGGCTGTGTTCTGCGCTTGTATGGTGCAATTCTTCGGAATTGATATAGCTGTCCATTTTGCTTTTTGAGGGATGAATTTGAAACGCAAAGGAGAGGCAGCGCGGTCTTGGGGGTCTCCCCCATGAGCGACTGCCGTCGCGGAGGGAAGCGCAGAGGTACGCGGAGGGTTTTTGCGTCTTCCCGATAGTTTGCGTTTATTCTGGGAGGTTGGCTGTTAAGGGTTCTGATTTGCCGTAGCCGTAGGGTTCAGAGATGATGATGGGAGTTTCTTCAAAGTTTTCTAGTGGGGGTGGTGAAGAAACTAACCACTCTAGTCCAATTGCTCGCCAAGGGTTAGCGGGTGCTTTCTCGCCTTGCATCCAAGAAATCACCATGTTGAAGATGAAGGGCAAGGTGGACATTCCTAAGAGAAATCCGCCGAGGCTGGCGATGATATTCCAGAATTGATACTCTGGGGCGTAGGAAGCAACTCGGCGTAACATTCCTTGCAATCCCAAGGGGTGCATGGGCAAAAAGTTGAGGTTGGTGCCGATGAAGGCTAACCAGAAGTGGATTTTACCCCAGCTTTCGGAGTACATCCGCCCGGTCATTTTGGGAAACCAGTGATAGATGGCTGCAAATAAGCCCATCGTCACGGTGCCGTAGAGGACGTAGTGGAAGTGTCCGACTACAAAGTAGGTATTGTTAACGTGGACATCAACTGGCACAGAAGAAAGCATGATGCCTGTGATGCCGGCGAAGACAAACATGATTAATCCGCCCAAGGCAAAAAGCATGGGGGTATTTAGCCGCAGTTTACCGCCCCAAATAGTTGCTACCCAAGCAAATACTTTAATTCCTGTGGGGACAGACACACACATCGTTGTCAGCATGAAAATCAACCGCATCCAGCCTGATGTACCACTGACGTACATGTGGTGTACCCAAACAATGCCGCTTACTCCTGCAATCAAGATGGATGAAATAGCAACTACTTTGTAACCAAATAGAGGTTTACGTGAATAAACTGGAAAGATTTCTGAGAAAATCGCAAAGACAGGCAGAATGATCACGTAAACGGCGGGGTGGGAATAGAACCAGAAGTAATGCTGGAACATGACTGGATTCCCACCCTTGCTAGGGTCAAAAAAGGCGGTGCCAACTGTGAGGTCAAGTAGCAGCATCACCGCGCCTGCTGTCAATGCAGGTAGTCCGAATAGTTGGATAATCTGGGCGCTAAATACTCCCCAGACAAACAAGGGCATCCGAAAGAAGCCCATTCCTGGGGCCCGCATCTTCACGATTGTGGTGACAAAGTTGACTGCCCCCATAATTGAGGATACGCCGGATATTGCCACCGCTAGCAGCCAGAGAACTTGACCATTAATCAAGTTACCTGTGGGATTCTGGAGACTGACTGGCGGGTAAGACCACCAACCGGCTTGGGCTGGGCCACCAGGGACGAAGAAGCTCCCCATCATCAAAATCCCAACTACTGGCACCATCCAAAAGGCAACGGCATTCAGGCGGGGAAATGCCATATCTCGCGCCCCAATCATCAGGGGCACTAAATAGTTAGCAAAACCAACCAGTGAGGGAAATGTCCACAAAAACAGCATCACAGTGCCGTGCATGGTGAACATACCGTTGTAGACGGTGCGATCAACTAAATCTGATTCGGGTGTCATCAGTTCTCCCCGCATCACCATCGCAAAGATACCGCCGACGAGAAAGAAGAAAAATGAGGTAACGAGATACTGGATACCAATTACTTTGTGGTCAGTACTAAAGCTGAAGTATTCTTTCCAGCTACTTGAAGATTCGTGGTTATGCTTCTCATCAGGGAGAAGAATACCTTCAATAGGAACATTAGTCATGATTACTTTCCTTTCAACCAGGTGAATTGACTAGAGGAGGTGCAGCAGGTGAAACTGTAACCCAACCAGTTTGGACTGATTGATTGGATGTTTGAGCATACTCAGAAGCCGCTTGATTCTTTGCTGGGGATGGCTTTTGGGTTGCAGCTTGTGCCAGCCATTGCTGATAATCTTCAGGAGATTCGACAACCACATTCGCTTGCATCGTCGCAAAGTATGTGCCGCTATATTGAGAATCGGTTAATCGGTATTGTCCGGGGCGGATGGGAGTAAATTCAAAATCGATCGCGTGGTTAGGAATAATATCCTGCTTGAGGCGGAACGCAGGTATATAAAAGCCGTGGAGAACATCTTGTGATTTCAGCGCTAAACGTATCCGGCGATCGCTTGGTAAATGCAATTCGGTACTGGTAATATCTCTCTCTGGGTAATGAAAAACCCATGCCCACTGTTTAGCTAGTACGTCAATTTTCTCAACAGGTTCTGCTAAAGCGTTAGCTGGTGCTGCATCAGCTGATTCCATTGCCAACGGATTATGCAGATGAACTAATTCTGATGGGCCTTGAATTCCCATTTGTTCGTAAACTTGGTAGCTGTAGCCTGCAATCCAAAATACCAAGAGAATTGGGATTGCTGTCCAGACAACTTCTAAGGTGACATTGCCATGAATTGGCGGGCCGTCAGTGAAGTCATCTTTGACTGCCCGATGGAAGATCACAGAATACATCAGAGTACTTGTGACTCCCAAGAAGATGAAAGCACCCAGGGTTACTAAGAAACTAATCAAATCATCAATTAGTAGGGATTCGGCTGCTGCTTGGGGAGGAAGCCAGGAGTAAGCCTGCTTGCCGATCCAGAGACTCGTAACAGTCACTGCGATCGCGCCTGTAAGCAGCGTCAAAATATTTAAAATCTTTTGGATTTTCATCATTGGTTATTAGTCATTAGTCATTGGTCATTGGTCATTAGTCATTAGTTATTGGTCATTGGTCGATCGTTAGTAACTTTAAACAAATGACAAAGGACAAATGACTTACTTGAGTATTGTGTTGAGGTCTTGATGCGATCGCAGTAAATTATCTGCTGTATTGTGTACGCCAAATTCGGCGGCTAGTTGCGCTCCTAGTGTGCCGTGGATGTACATAACGAACATGATTACTATGCCTGCGAACAGATAGATCCATTGCACTTCTCTATCTGTCTGTTTATATTCTTGTCTGCCCCAAACGAAGCGCTGCCATGCTCTCCAGACGGTCATGCTAACAATCAGCGCTAATAAGAACACACCACCTACACCATGCCAAAGCATAGTTTCCATTGCCTGCAATCCCCAGGCACTCTTTATATCTGCTGGTGGTGTTGCCAACAGCATTTCGTAAAAGCCTGCTCCCACTGTGAAAAATGTGATGATGCTGGCAGCTAACATGTTGTACCAGCCAACAGCAAATAAGTTGTCACGTTCGACAGTAATTGCCAAAAATTTGAAGACCCATTTTTCAAAGGGGAACAGAACACCAACGATATCAAAGGCGATTCCAATGATGAACAAACCTATTGTCAGATGGACTAAGTTGGGATGAATGGGAATTGTGTAAGGTAATCCGTTTGCGCCTAGAGAGTCGGTTAATTGGTTAATTAATTCTGATTTCATCGCAACACACCATCCTTTATTGCTTCCACAACTGGCACGGTATGCAATCCATATACCCAAACAAGTTCATCACCGAGATATACTTGCAAGCCAACTATCAGGGTTAAAATTAGTCCGGCTCCCAAATAATAAATCGATACTTTTTGGGGATTACGCGCACGAATCACATAGCGCCAAGCTGTAATCGCTGTGATAATTCCTGAAAGCGACCAACCAATTAGCGTATGCAAATTTAGCACCGATTTCGCTAGGCTGTAAGGCTGTGCTAATCCCGCTTCAAACTGACCAAAGATAATCGCAACGAAGATGGCGATCGTGGCAACTAACATATTCCACCAACTCACCTCAAAAAGACCGGATTTACCAGTAAAATAGCCGATTACATCACAGAAGAAGGAAAATAACACCATCGCAATTACGAAGTGGACAACGATGGGATGAATCGTATCTGGATAGGGCAAATTGTGGTCGTTCAAAGATGTCAAATACTCAAGCATCGTCTTCTCCTGGACATATCTACCGCACTTTGGTCAATAAATTTTGGATTTTTGGATTGGCGATCGCGCAGTCTTAGCGAGCGTCTTTTAGATTTATTCCGTCCCAGACGAGATATAAACTAGAAGACCCTAATCAAAAATCTAAAATCGCTCGTCAAGTTTCAATAATTTCTGGATACTCACTAACATCACCACAAGTATCCATCCATAATTGACCGAATTCTGTTCAATATCTGCGCGGTGCAATACGCTTAATCATGTCTTAGCTTTTTGTAGCCAAATTTGGTTAAATTGCCTATATGGAATAATTTTTGTTTTGATTCATTTCCTTATGCCAATAGTCTGCAACAGCAATTCTTGATGTAGCTAAATCAAATCGCTGTCGTTTGTTGATTTGCTTAACCTATCCTTTAGCTTAAGTAAATTTTTATGAATTGTCAAAACAATAAATATTAAACTTTTAAAGGTTAGTTGTTTAACAAAAAAAGATTTTCAGAATGTATTTAGTTTTGCATTTTTTTAAATACAAAAAAGCCGAAAAATCATATTTGTCTGTAAGTTATTTCACAATAGTCAAATATTTGTTTGTGATGTAAATAACAAAAATATTTGAATCACTCAAAAAAACCTTTAAAAAGACAAAAGTAAAGTATCAAGGTTAAGTCAGAACTCAGAAATACAGTTTATTGCAATAGGTTCGCTTTTTTGCTCTGAGATTATTTTCATAATTCTTTCATTTTTATCTTACTTCTGCTAAAGTGAAACAAAAGTGAGAAGATTATGAAATTGCTATAATGAGATTTAATATCAATAACTTTCAGATGCAACTACCGCAGCACGGGCAAAAATTGGCTTTAGCGTCTGGGCTGCTATTGTGGCTATGTTTGAGTGGGTGTAGCCCATCAATTTCCAATTCTCAACCACAGTTAAGTCTAAACCCAGGCACAACTAACACCAATCTAGATAAAAAAGTAGTTCTTACCACCTTTACAGTCATTGCAGATATGGCGCAAAACGTGGCAGGAGACAAGGCGATTGTTGAATCTTTGACCAAACCAGGGGCGGAAATTCATGGTTACGAACCAACTCCTAGCGATTTGGTGAGGGCGCAAAAAGCAGACCTAATTTTGAATAATGGTCTGAATTTAGAGCGTTGGGCACAGAAATTGTATAACAGCGTTCCTAATGTACCTCACGTTACCCTAAGTGAGGGAATTAAGCCTGTTGAAATTACGGAGGATGCCTATAAAGGGAAACCTAATCCCCATGCTTGGATGTCACCAGAAAATGCCTTGATTTACGTAGAGAATATTCGTAAGGCATTGGTTAATTTGGACTTAGCGAATGCAGAGACTTATAACACCAATGCCAAAGCATACAGCCAAAAGATTAAGGAAGTTGATGAGAAACTGCGAAAAGCCGTGTCGGTAGTTCCAGCAGACAAGCGCTACATGGTAAGCTGTGAAGGCGCTTTCTCATACGTCACCCGCGATTATGGCTTGAAAGAAGCTTATCTCTGGGCGGTTAACTCTGAACAACAAGCTACTCCCAAACAGCTAGAAAAAGTTATTGATATAGTTAAAAAAAATAAAATACCTGTAGTTTTCTGTGAAAGTACAGTTAACGATGGAGCGCAACGTCAGGTAGCGAGAGAATCGGGAGCAAGGTTTGGTGGAGTGTTTTATGTTGATTCCCTGTCTCCAGCCAATGGGCCAGCACCAACTTATCTCAAGTTGCTAGAAGGTAATATTAATACTCTAACTCAGGGATTAGAGCAAAAATGAGCAAGTATGCAAGAATAAATCTAACTATTGTAAATAAGCTTGTAGTAACGAATTTAGTCCGATTTTGTTCTCTGGAAAACGTTACGTCTTTGGAAAGAGGGCTGAAGCCGCTCACTACAAACTATTAATTAATTTTAGAGGTGATTTTTAATGAAATCCATTAGTATTGATGTCGAAAATTTGACAGTTGCTTATCACGGCAAAGTAGCTTTACATGGTGCTTCTTTGCAAATTCAAGCAGGTTCAATTAGTGGTTTAGTAGGGATGAATGGTAGTGGTAAATCAACCCTATTTAAGGCAATTATGGGTTTTTTGAAGCCAGTTACAGGAAGGGTTTTGATTAATGGTTTACCGATAAAGACTGTACAGAAAAAAAGCTTGGTTGCTTATGTACCACAGTCAGAAGAGGTGGACTGGAATTTTCCAGTAAGTGTCCATGATGTGGTGATGATGGGGCGCTATGGATACATGAATATACTGCGAATTCCATCGGCGAACGATCGAAGAGTGGTGAGGGAGAGTTTGGAAAGGATGCAAATGTGGTCAATGCGCGATCGCCAAATTGGAGAACTCTCTGGCGGACAGAAAAAACGTGCCTTTCTCGCTCGTGCTTTGGCACAACAGGGAACAGTTTTACTATTAGATGAACCTTTCACCGGGGTAGATATCAAAACAGAAAAAGCGATGATTGACTTATTGCTGGAATTGCGAGAGGAAGGTCATACAATTTTGATTTCTACTCATGACTTAGCATCTATCACTACTTTCTGCGACCAAGTAGTACTCATTAACCGTACTATTTTAGCTTATGGTGATACATCCGAAGTTTTCACAGAAGAGAATCTCTCACGGACTTTTGGCGGTTCTCTTGGAGATTTATCTCTCAACAAAAGTCAGCTAATCCGTGGAAATCAAGGTGAATCTGATTGATTGAGAATTTTTAGTTGATATTGCTTGGATTAAAGTTATAAAAATATGAATACTCTTGCATTCTTAGACTGGTTCACTACACCCCTACAGCATGAATTCATGGTGAAGGCAATTTGTGTAAGTGCCTTAGTTGGGGTGGTTTGTTCTGTTTTATCTTGTTTTATGACCCTCAAAGGTTGGGCATTAATGGGAGATGCTGTTTCTCATGCAGTAATGCCTGGGGTTGTAATTGCTTATGTCTTAAATATCCCTTTTGCTGTGGGTGCTTTCGTCTTTGGAGTGGGTTCAGTTATTGCGATCGGTTATATCAAAGCGAAGACGAGAATTAAAGAAGATACTGTAATTGGACTTGTATTTACAGGATTTTTTGCTCTTGGTTTAGTATTAGTTTCCAAAACTCCCAGCAGCGTAGACTTGACGCACATTTTGTTTGGTAATGTCTTGGGTATTTCTAATGAAGATATTATCCAAACAGTGATTATTAGCGTAATTACTTTAGTAACAATAGCTGTTTTACGCAAAGACCTACTATTATTTTGTTTTGACCCCTCTCATGCACGTTCCATCGGCTTGAATACAAGAGTACTGCACTATATTTTACTATCATTACTCTCGCTAACTGCTGTCGCCGGACTCCAAACAGTGGGAATTATTTTGGTTGTAGCTATGTTAGTTACTCCGGGAGCAACAGCTTATTTATTAACAGACCGTTTTGACCACATGATACTAATTGCAATGGCATCGGGCGTATTTTCTAGTGTCATGGGGACTTACATCAGCTATCATATCGATGGTGCAACGGGGGGTTGCATAGTTGTGTTGCAAACCTTGTTGTTTATCGTAGCAATGATTTTTGCACCTAAGCATGGGTTACTAGTAAGAGCAAAGAAGCAAGAAAACACTGACTGATTCAGTATGAAATACTCTTTGTTATACTCTTTGCTATTTACGTAACTCCCCATTCCACAGGTATGAGGGCGAAATAAGTGTCGTTTAAAATTGTGGTAATTGGTACTTCTTTAGGCGGATTATCAGCACTGAAAATCGTCTTGGGTAATTTACCCGCAGACTTTCCTGTAGCGATCGCGATCGTGCAACACCGTCATAAAGAGTCTAGCAACACACTCCAGGATTTATTACAAGAATCCACTTTGTTGAAAATTCGCGAAGTGGAAGACAAGGACGAAATACTACCGGGATATATATACATAGCCCCAGCAGATTATCATTTACTGGTTGAACCAGGTCACTTTGCTCTTTCAACTGATGAGCCTGTTTCTTATGCTAGACCATCTATTGATGTGCTATTTGAGTCGGCAGCCGATGTCTACACAGAAGAAGTTATTGGTGTAATATTGACAGGAGCGAACCAAGATGGTATGCAAGGTCTTAAGAAAATAAAAGCGCGGGGAGGAATTACTATTGTACAAGAACCTGCCACAGCTGAAAGCGACATTATGCCAGAGGCAGCAATTTCTGCTATTGAAGTAGACTGGATTTTGACACTCTCAAACATTGCTTCCCAGATGGTCAAGCTTTGTCAATCATCACCGAAATAAACCGATGCAGATGGAATCCAAAGTCAACATCCTCCTAGTAGATGATAAACTAGAAAATTTGCTGGCACTAGAAGCAATCCTAGAAAAACTAGGGGAGAATCTCGTGAGAGCTACTTCCGGGGAAGAAGCTTTGAGGTGTCTGCTGCATCAAGACTTTGCAGTGATTTTGCTGGATGTGCAAATGCCAGGGATGGACGGTTTTGAAACTGCTACCTTAATTCGCAATCGGGGGCGATCGCGTCACACTCCAATTATCTTTCTTACCGCCTTTAGCACCAGCGACCAAATGCTGTTTAAAGGCTATGCCTTGGGTGCTGTTGATTATCTGCTCAAACCACTAGACCCCAATATTTTGACTTCTAAAGTCACAGTATTTGTAGAACTATTTAAGAAAACAGAAGCCATCAAGCAACAAACAGCGCAACTGGTAGCTGTGAATACCGAACTCAGGCAAAGTGAAGAACGATTCCGATCGCTAAGTACCTGCTCACCCGTTGGCATTTTTGAAACTGATACTGAAGGTAACTGTAAATATACTAATCCCCGATATCAGATAATTTGTGGTCTGAAAGCCGCAGAGAGTTTAGAGAAGAGATGGCTGGAATCTGTTCATCCAGAAGATAGAGAACGAGCGATCGCTAGTTGGTCTGCTTACATTTGTGAAGGTCGGGAATACTCAGAAGAATTTCGCTTTCAAGCTGCTCACGGTAATATTCGTTGGGTTCAAGTTCGCTCATCACCGATGCTTTCCAGTCAAGGAGACTTGTTGGGTTATGTAGGCACTCTCGAAGATATTACCGAACGCAAGCAAGCAGAAGAAGTCCGCGCTCAAGTGATTCGCGAACAAACGGCAAGACACGAAGCAGAAGCTGCGAATCGGATGAAAGATGAGTTTCTAGCAGTTCTCTCTCACGAACTCCGCACGCCTCTAACCTCAATGCTGGGCTGGTCAAAAATCCTCCGCACCAAGAAACTTGACGAAAAAGCCACTTCTCGCGCCTTGGAGGCGATCGAACGCAACGCCATATCTCAGATGCAACTAATTGAGGATATTTTGGATGTATCTCGGATTATCCGCGGTCAGTTGCGGTTAAACGTATCGGCAGTGAATCTGCTCACAGTGATGGAGGCGGCATTAGAGGCAGTTCGTCCCCTAGCAGAACCAAAAGATATTCAATTAAATACTCTGCTGGATACTTCGATCGGTTCAGTCTATGGCGATCCAGCCCGTTTACAGCAAATTGTCTGGAACCTATTAACTAATGCAATAAAATTTACCCCTAAAGGCGGTAGGGTAGAAGTCAGGCTATCAAAACATTTTGGATTTTCGATTTCAGACTTCGGTGTGGGCGCTACTTCCACAACCATCAGTACAAGCCAGTCGAACAATTTGAGATTTGAATCTGATAGTGAAAATTTAGACTCTGCAAATATTGATGAAAGCAATAATCTAAAATCCAAAATCCAAAATCTAAAATCCCAGTACGCCCAAATTGAAGTTATCGATACGGGCGTTGGTATCAGTTCCGAGTTTTTACCCAAAGTATTTGAGCGTTTTCGCCAAGCAGATAGTACCACAACGCGATCGCACAATGGGTTAGGACTAGGATTAGCGATCGTCCGTCATTTAGTAGAACTGCACAAAGGTGCAATCTTTGCCGAAAGTTTAGGTACTGGACAAGGAGCAACCTTTACTGTCAGACTACCACTTCTACAAGACAATAAGGGTAGTAAGGTGAGTAGAGAAGCTACAGGAGAAATTTCTTCCCCTGTGGCATCGACGCCCCTTGCTGGATTAAGAGTTTTAGTTGTAGATGATGAAGCAGATACCCGTAACTTTCTCAGTTTTATGTTTGAGGAGTATGGGGCTTTTGCCAGTGCGGTAGCATCAGTTGATGAAGCGCTAGTAGTACTCGAACAAGCAAAACCAGATATCCTGATTAGCGACATCGGTATGTCAGAGCAAGATGGTTATACACTGATTAGGAAACTGCGCTCTTTGGAACCAGAAAAAGGCGGACGCATCCCCGCGATCGCTTTAACAGCATACACGCGAGAGGAAGACCGCTTAGAAGCACTTTCAGCAGGGTTTCAGCAGCATTTATCTAAGCCAATTGACCCCAATAAGTTGATTTCTGCGGTTGCCAATATATTAAAACTACCTATTGAAGTTCCAGTGAGTTGATTTGGAATTGGGGAGGGGAAGCAGGGGAAGCAGGGGAGGCAGGGGAGGCAGGGGAGCAGGGGAGATGAGGGGACAAGGGGATAAACAAAACTCCTAACTCCTAACTCTTAACTCATTACTCATTACTCAGCACTCCTAACGCCCAATGCCCAATGCCCAATCAAGACGAACTTAGAGCATGTTTTTTCAGTTCGTCTAGAGAAACCACTTCCAAAGCTCTAGCATGGGTTGCTGAAAGTATGACGGGTGGAGCGACGCCAGCTTCTAGAGCTTCTTGCCAGCGAGAAGCACACAAACACCAGCGATCGCCAGGCTTCAATCCAGGAAAATTAAAATCAGGAACAGGTGTGCTGAGGTCGTTTCCTTGTGATTTGGTAAACTCCAAGAATTCTGGTGTCACTTGGGCACATACGACGTGCGATCCAAAATCTTGACCACCTGTACGACAAAAGCCGTCGCGGTAAAACCCAGTCACGGGAGAAGTACAGCAAACCTCTAGGTTTCCATCGATTACATTTTTAGCGTCTATCATCGTTAATTCGTTGTACTTGATTTTTCCACTTAATATAAGCTTATATTTATTGTCAATTTTCTGGTTGAATAAAAATCGCGATCGCTAATTAATTCCCAAAAGCAGGGAATGCTAAAATTATTTACTCAAAATCGTTAAAAATAAATTTTTCAGCAGAATATCTAAGAGCGATCGCTCTCATTTTAAATAAAAATAAAAACCCCTGGCTAATTACCAGGGGTAATGCAAGTCAGTACTTTCGCATGGAATGTATCCTACTCAAATACCATAGCAACCCTGTAATTTACAGATATGCCATTTTGCCAAACAAAAAAAGCCCTCAGTGGTAAGCTGAGGGTTAATTTTTTAGAATAGCGGTAATATACAAACTTATTATTCCCAGAAAAGTAAGCAAATAATACTTATAGTCGTTTTTTATTGGTGTAATAGAGGAGCCAGTCTTTACAAATCGAAGTGGCTTCTGACTATCAAAATTTCTTGTTCCCTTTTTTATGAAAGGCTATGCGAACAGAGGGTTACTTGCGAATCTGACTTTTCACGGTATCTGGAAAACCTCTCTTCTATTTCTCTCTTCCTTCAGGAGAGAGACTTTGAATTTTCCCCCTTCCCTATGAGGGAAGGGGGTTAGGGGGTTAGGTCAATCGTTGGCTTTTCCACATAACGTGAAAAGTCAGACTTGCGAATGGCACGCTGGTTAAGATACAGCCCTTGCCCTAACTGGTTAAGAGCCTCCAAGCTGGGAAACCTCGAAGGCTCCGCCTCCATAGCTTGACAAGAGGCAGAGCCTCTCAAAATTCATTCCCAGCCTCCAGGCTAGGAACGAGGATACAATAAGTCTTTGAGCTTTACAAGCGTGCCATTCCGCTCCGCTATATATAAAGATAACTTTGGCGTATTCTTGCCTCGTTGTTTGATTTTAAATAAGCAAACCTGATAACTCGTATCAGTTTTACTGTAGTAATAAAACTTGATTAAATTTTGTAAAGCAGTGTAAAGTAGTTTCACAGGCAAAAACGAAACCGCCTGATTCATAAATAACCGCAATCATAAAACCATGACAGCAACCTTACAACAGCGCCAAAGCGCCAATGTATGGGATCGATTCTGCGAATGGATCACCAGCACCAACAACCGGATCTACATCGGTTGGTTCGGCGTAGTAATGATCCCCACCTTGCTAGCCGCCACCGCTTGCTTCGTAATCGCCTTCATCGCCGCACCTCCTGTTGACATTGATGGCATCCGCGAACCAGTAGCAGGTTCCTTGATTTACGGAAACAACATCATCTCCGGTGCAGTAGTACCTTCC